>JAJFMM010000063.1 GCA_021772165.1 Chlamydiota bacterium
TCTCTTTCATAGCACCTCTCCCCCCTGATATTAAGGAATGGATCCTAAAGCTCGGCGCCAATATCTAGCCTGCTATCAATTGGATTTTTATGTTTCTCTAGGCTAAAATTTCTATACAGAGCATACTCTTTTATACTCTGCACCTCTTGCACACAAGGAAGCGCTATGAAGGAATTTGTTGAATACATCGTAAAAAATCTCGTCGATCATCCGGACCAGGTGCGCATCAATGAAATCGGAGGCACTCATACCTTGATCATTGAGCTCTCTGTAGAAAAATCGGACATCGGCAAGATCATTGGAAAGAAGGGCAAGACAATCAACGCAATCCGCACATTGCTGATGTCTGTGGCCAGCCGCAACGGAATACGAGTGAACCTCGAAATTCTTGAAGAGCCTAAAGAAGGCGAAGCAGCGGAAGAAGAAGTCGAAGAAGTAGAGACAGAAGAAGAAGAGAAGTCTTAAGGTTTTAGAGGCGCTCTACATCGTAGAGCGCCTCTCTGCCTCAAAGCGCCGGAAGAAAAGGCGTCACAAGTGCTTTTCTTGAATTGAGTGATCCTGGAGCAAACCTCAGGACCGCCATTGGCAACGTCTCATCGACGCTCTCTGCCTTCTTGAGAGGAATATCCAGGAAGCTCTCCTTAAAGATCTGCATCATCTCATCAGCATTTGGCCCTAAAAATTCAGCTTCCATTGGATTGCGATGGAGTCCGGGCGAGCTTTGGAACGCGTTGAGGAAAAGCTTGAGATGCTCGACACCCGCTTCACTCTCCGCACACCAGAGCCAAAGCTCATCGCGATGCGTTTTCTTTTCAGGAATTCCCTTGAAAACTTCTTGAGCGCTGACGATGGTGCTGATCATATGCATATGCAGATCAATTTCGGCAGTTTCGCCTGAAACATGACGAGCGGTCTGCACCCAGTTGCGTCGAATCGTAGCAGCCTTTTTCTCAAAAAGAGCCATATTGCTTGCAAAGAGCTTCGTTTGCCCGATGCGGCAGCAGCGATTCTGCACCTTCGTATCGGCAAAGAGGTTCGACGGCTGATCATCGGCACAGAGTTCGATATTGCGCGCGACCTCTTTTTCTCTGAACAGATAGACCTTTTTATAGAGCGAATAGAGATCTTCGTTCTGCAGTAGGCGCATGGCTGCTTTTTTAGGAAAGTGATCATCGCGAACGAGATCGTCAAATTGAACAATCTCCACCTCCTGCTTCTGAGAGAGCGACTTGAGTCGGTTGAGGAGAGATGCAGTGATCTCCACATCGTAAGGAGTTACCTTACTCAAGAGATCGGTATCATCGAGAATGCCGTAGAGGAAATGAAGATATTCGAGAAATTCGCGATCGGCATCGATGAACGCATTGTCCTGCTGTTGCGATGCGATGCGCCTTTGCAGAAGTCTTTGTGCGACTCGAGGAGAGTCATAGAGATCTTCCCCGCTGAGCTGCTCATCAATCTGATGGCTCTCCATAGCGCCGAGGCTATAGCGATCGTTGATCTGAAAGGTTCTCTCAGCAACAAGCGAGTTGCTTGACTGCGCATCGCCAATGATCGCCATCGGCGGAGAGACAGTATGTAGAGAGGATTTGTGATGATCGATCACGCTAATGACATCGAGGTAAGAGGGAATCGCCATCTCTTCTCGATTGCAAAAATCGCGGAGAGAGACCGTGCCGAGAACTTTTTTACGCACATCTGATGCATACACGATGCCGACAGGATAGTAGCGCCCCTGATCAGGATACGTTACCGTCAGATGGAGAAGCGAGCCCATCTTACTGCGAATTTCTTCGACATCAGCGCGTACCGAGACAAAATGCGAGGGATGCGAAAAGACCTTATTCTTGATGGAGAGCGCTACATCGAAGCGCTCCATTTTGCTACGGATCTGTAGAATCGCCTCGTGGAGACTACGAACAACACCTTCCAAGTACTCAAAAATTGCCGGTCTATTTTCGACCAGAGTGCCTGATTCATCAAAGAGCTTCTTATCTTCCATGGCACTCATCAGAGCATCCACACCGGAAAAACGCACCATGCCGGCTTTAGCGATTCCAACGCCCACTTCTTCGAACGTGCTCTCCAAACCAGAGGAGATCTTCAGGATTTCCACGAGAAACTGCTGAACATTTTTTCTCTGTTCGTGCGTAAATTCGCGAGCAGGCTCGCAAGCACTGACCTTCATATCGAAGAGCTCATGCAAGAGAGGCGACACCTGCTTTTTGGTGATCTGCTCCTTAGCAAAGAGAGAGATCAGACGCAAATGGAGATTGTTTTCAAACCAGCGCAAGCAGCTGCTGAGGAGAATGATCACCTGACGAACCCCTTCTACATCGAAGGCACGCCAATCATCTAAGAAAAATCCATCTTCATCGACGACGACAATCGCATGACCACGCTCATGATCGACACTTGCCAGAGAGTCTTCCGGCTTGGCACGCAGCATATTTTTCTGCGTCATGAGATCATTGCCCGTCAACACGAGAGAGGTGCGTAGCTTGGGGAGATGCGTAAAGACAGCCGGAGAGAAGAAATCGCGGAAGATGAGATCGATCTCGATCTGAGAGCCTGGAGGACCTCCCGGTAGATTCCAGATATGCATGCCGGTGCCGACGCGCGCGGCAAAAGCGTCGACCCAGCCCCAAAACGAGGCGATCGTCGTATCGAGATCGGGAGAGCGGTGTGCGGTAACGAAGTGCGTGCCCTTGTAGACCTTGCCCATACCGATCGGGAAAAAGACCTGATAATCGCCACGATCGACCCTCTTGCCGACGATCTTTGCCCGAACATGCAGATTTTCCTCAGAGCTGAGCGTCGAATACTGATTGAGCCAGAGCTCGAAGCTAGAAAAAGTGTAGTGATTGAGCAGCTTATCTTTTTCGATCTTCTCAATGAACTGCAAGACAGCCGGAAGAAGAAAGCAGGGCTCATTTTCTTTTTGAATAAGATCGAGAAGAACACGATTGACCCATTCGCTCCTTCTGCGATCGATCAGCTCCTCAAATTCTTTCGTCTTGAATTCACGAAAGATCGAATCGAGATCTTTAAAAGAGGAAGGTTTTAGGACGACATCTCCGAGCAGCATAGACACAACCTGAAAAGTAAAAATTGGACTGAGCAGGATTCGAACCTGCGACCGCCCGCTTAGAAGGCGGGTGCTCTATCCACTGAGCTATCAGTCCGTGTACACGTAAAAGAGTAAAAGAGTAAAGCGTCCGAATCTATTTGGCAAGATGCTAGTGCTCTATCAGCATTGATTTTGGCGTTTCGGCTGCGTCAAAGCCCAAACATCAAAATAAATGCTGATAGAGCACTAAAATTCTATTCAATAATCCCCCACCTCAATAGACTCTCCCCACTTTCAAAACCCGGGTGTTTTCCATGAAACAGATCCTTTTTTTTCTCCTAGCTCTAACGACCCTCTCTGCTGAAGAGGAGACCCTCTTTTCTCAAACGACCCACCAGAGTTTCTTCGACAGCGGCCCTCTGACCTATACCGCCAGCGTCGGATCCCTACCGCTACTCGACAAAAAAGGAGAAAAAACGGGAGACCTCTACTATATAGCCTATAAAAAAGAGGGCGAAGAAGATTCCTCGGAGCGCCCACTCACCTTTGTCTTCAACGGAGGACCGGGAAGCAGCTCCGTCTGGCTCCATATGGGCGCCTTCGGCCCCAAGAGGATCCTCAACGCAGAAGAAGGACAGGACGTAGCGCCTCCCTATCAACTGATCGACAACCCCGACTCGATCCTCGATCTGACCGACCTCGTCTTCATCGATCCCGTGGGGACCGGCTTCAGCCGATCTACCGGCGAAGAGCCCGAAGGCACCCTGTTCAGCATGAATGGCGACATCGAATACGTTGGGGATTTCATCCGTGATTTTGTGACCAAAGAGGGTCGCTGGAACTCACCGAAATACGTCGCTGGAGAGAGCTACGGAACACTCCGAGCATGCGGGCTCTCCAAATACCTGCTGTCCAAACACGGCATGTATCTGAATGGCCTGGTCCTGATCTCCTGCGCCATCGATTTTGAAACGCTCGACGTCTCAAGAGACAATGCACTACCCCTTACGCTTTTTCTGCCGACCTATGCCGCGACCGCCTGGTACCATGGGCGTCTCCCGAACCTAACGCTGGAAGAGGCCATCTCACAAGCGCGCGATTTTGCCCTTGATACGTTCGCACCGGCGCTCTTCAAAGAGGGATTCGTCCCACCGCACCTCTATGAGGAGATAGCTACATGGACAGGACTCTCCTCAGCATTCGTACAGCAGAGAAGCGGCCTCATCGATGATTTTAGCTATTTTGAGCACTTCAAAAGCTCAGAAAAAAAAGTGATTGGACGCTTTGACAGCAGATGCACGGGAGATACCCTCCCCACCTGTAGATACTTTCCCTACTACGACCCTTCCGCAGCAAACATCAGTGGCATTTTTACCGCGTCCTTCAACAACTACCTCTACCATCACCTGAACTGCAAAAGCGAATGGCCTCGCTATGAGATTTTCACCCGAGAAGGCCACTGCAAATGGAAGTACAATACCAACAACTACCCCAACAAAATGGAAGCATTGCGCTCGGCACTCCTACAAAATCCGAGCATGCAGATCTTCACGGCCTGCGGCTATTTTGACCTAGCGACACCCTTTGCTGCAGCGGAACACAACTTCAAGCGCCTGCATCTTCCCCGCGAGGAAAATGTGACCTTCGGCTACTATGAAGGCGGCCATATGTTCTACACGAACCCAGACGCCTTGAAGCAGTTTAAAAACGACCTAAAGAGCTTTTACGACCGCTCATGAAAATCGCCCTTTTTGGAGCTACAGGCCGCCTTGGCCGCGCCATCGCCACGCTTGCGGAATCTGAAATCAGCGAGGCGATTGCGCACCCTGCATCCCCCTCGCTGGGGAAAAAGCTCGGCAGCCGGACCATCTCGCCACGCTTTGAAAACCACTCGAACATCTTGATCGATGTGAGCCTGTCGCCGGAGCAATCCCTCGCAGCTGCCACGCAAGCACACCTGCCCCTTGTGATCGGCATTACAGCACTCACCCCCGAACAGATGAGCCAGATTGAAGAGGCCTCGAAAAAAATCCCAATCTTCTACAGTCCAAATTTCAGCCTAGGCATGGCACTTTTTAAAAAACTCTGCCTAGACGCCGCCACACGTTTTCCCGCCTGCACCCTCGACCTCTTTGAAGCGCACCACATCCTGAAAAAAGATGCCCCGAGCGGCTCAGCGCTGCACCTATCCGAAGAGCTGGAAAAAAGTGGTAAAACCGCCTCCATCCACTCCATACGCTCCGGCAAAATTGTGGGAGAGCACAAACTCCTCCTCAACACCGACGAAGAGAGAATAGAGATCGCGCACACAGCCCACAGCAGAGACGTCTTTGCTCGCGGAGCGCTTACAGCCGCACGTTTTTTACAAAAACAGAAACCCGGGCTTTACGGGATGGAGCATTTGCTCCTATACTCTCTTCCATGAAACCATTACCCCTTGCCCATTTTTCCATCGGCGAAAACCAGCCCCTCGCCATCATCGCCGGACCTTGCGTGATCGAGAGCGAAGAGCACACACTCCGCTGTGCAGAACAGCTGCAGCAGATGATGCAAAAGCACCCCTTCTCCTACATCTTCAAAGCGAGCTACGACAAAGCGAACCGTTCTGCAAGTGCATCCTTTCGAGGCCCCGGCCTGGAAAAAGGCCTCAAAATCCTTGAGCGCGTAAAAAAAGAGTTCGGCCTCCCCGTGACCACCGACGTCCACACACCGGAAGATGCCACCGCAGCTGCAGAAGTGTGCGACATCATCCAGATCCCCGCCTTTCTCTGCAGACAGACAGACCTCATCCTCGCAGCCGGCAATACAAAAGCCGCCGTCAATGTGAAGAAAGGACAGTTCCTCTCGCCGTGGGACATGAAAAACGTTGTAGAAAAGCTACACTCTACCGGCAACGAGCGCATCCTACTTACAGATCGAGGCACGAGCTTTGGCTACAACAACCTCGTCACTGATTTCCGCGCGATCCCGATTATGCAGCAGCTCGGCCACCCCGTCTGTTTTGATGCGACACATTCCGTGCAGCTACCCGGCGGACTGGGCACAGCATCCGGCGGACAGCGCGAGTTTATCCCCACCCTCACAAGAGCCGCCATTGCAGCAGGCGCTAATGCCCTCTTCCTTGAAGCCCACCCAAATCCATCCGAGGCAAAAAGCGACGCCGCGAGTGTCATGCCCTTCGAGACACTGCCCACACTATTGAGGCAGATCGAAATGCTCTACGAGGCGATGCAACAATGCTCAAGCGCACGCTGATTGCAGCGACACTTTTCACACTACTCACCTGCTCGATTGCCTTTTGGGACCACGTCCACCTACGCCCGACAGACCTCGACGTCTATCGCCGCAGCATTATTGAAGGGGCACCGCAGCGCTCGCGCCACGCGCTGCAATCGCATCCGGCGAAACAAGAGCGCACCCAAGTACAGAAAGATTTCTGGATACCGCAAGAGAGCTTTCGCAAACACCTACGCATTATTGGAGAAACCTCCCAGCTCGAGGTGAGCGAACGCAACGGCAAAATGGAAGCGAGAGAAAAACTCAACCAGCTAGAAGGCTGGATGTTTGAAGAGCATCAAAGCCGACATTTTACAGCAGAAAAAGGGACCTACTACTACCCCTCGCACCGTTTTTTCGCCCAGAGCGTGCACCTCGAGTTTTTCCGTAATTCCGACATCCCCTTTTTGCAAGGCACCGCAGAGCAAGCGAGCTTTTCCGCCAGCGGAGCATCCCCTCTCTTCAAAGCAGAAAAACTTAAAGCGGACTTCAACCCATGATCCTAGCCGCAGCCCTCTACCAACTGATCGCCGCACATGCAGAATATGACGGCCAAGACCTGATCCTCACTAAAGACGTCTCCATCACACATCCCCTAGGCACACTCTACGCCCAGCGCGCACACCTGCAGCACGTAAAAATCGATGAAGACACACCCTTTCAGCGCATGGAACTGCAAGAAAAGATCCTGATCCATGCAAAAACCGGAGAGCGCATCATCGAACTCACCTCGGACAGTGCAAACGGAGAGATCAACACAGGCGCGCTCTACACCTTCCAGAGCCTCAACTTTGAAGGCAACGTTGAGTGCAGGAGCAGCGATGCCTTCGCAGCAAAAGCCCCTCAAGCGCGCTACTCAGCGCTACCCGGACAGCAAGGCAACCTCGAGCTCTACCCCACCTGCCAACTCTCCTTTCAGGAAGCGACACTCAAAAGCGAAGGCCCCCTCACCCTCCGCCTCCAAGAAAACCTCGCAGAAACGGAACACCCCCTCCAGTATCAAGACGCCTTTGTGCGCATCGAAGCACAAAACGGGCGCCTCACCTACCTAAACGTTGCGAACCACATCGAGCCACAGGCGATCTATTGCGACGGCCAAGTGCGCCTCTACTCACAAGAGAGCTACGCGCTGGCCGACCAACTCGTTTATTTTCCGGCATCGCAAACACTGCACCTCTTTGCGCATCAACCGGGACGCGTACTTTTTTGGAAATCGGACGGCAGCATCCAAGTGAGTGCGCCGGAAGTACAAGCGCGTTTTGATCGAAAAGAGCAGAAAGAAGAGATCCAGGGAATAGGGGATGTACACTTCACCTTTGACCTCGATGAGAAAAACAGAATTGAAACCCTTTTTGGAAAGTACCTATGAAAGCAAAAATAGCTTGCTATAATTTAGGGCAGTCCACAAAAAACCATTTCGTTGACGTCAACAAAATGGTCTACAGAAAAAACAGGCTTTAGAAATGACCCTTCTTGAAGTGCGCGATCTCGTGAAACAATACGGTGGCAGACCCGTCGTAAACGGACTTTCCTTCCACGTCAATCCCGGAGAAGCCGTCGGCCTACTCGGCCCCAACGGAGCGGGAAAGACAACAGCATTTTACATGACCGTGGGCCTGATTCGTCCAGACCGAGGAGAAGTGTTTTTCAAAGGGGAAAATGTATCCCACCTACCGATACACCAGCGCGCGAAAATGGGCCTCGGCTACCTAGCGCAAGAACCCTCCGTCTTTCGACAACTCACAGTAGAAGAGAACATCCTCTGCATCCTGGAAACGCTCCCCATCACGAAAGAAGAGAGACAAAAGCGACTCACCCACTTCCTGGGAGAGCTTCACCTCGAGCCGCTGCGCAAAAAAAAGGCCGCCAGCCTCTCCGGCGGAGAGAGAAGACGCCTGGAAATCACGCGCGCGCTCGTCACCGAACCTTCGCTCCTACTCCTAGACGAACCCTTTGCCAACATCGACCCGATCGCAGTGCAAGACGTGAAAAACCTGATCCGCCACCTGCTGAAACTCTCGATCAGCGTGCTCATCACA
>JAJFMM010000064.1 GCA_021772165.1 Chlamydiota bacterium
GTTCTTTTATCTCGGCGATGCGCCCTCCTAAGCAAAAACTTAAAAAGTGGACCGGCGTCCACGCAAGCTGTCAAGATGCCAATGTCCGCTCAATTACGTGCCTAGATAAACGGCTTACATCAGATGAATAGGAGAGAATTAGAGTTCAGCGAGAGTTGGATATTGGTTTGTTGAACGCAGGTTGAGGCTTTCCCGCATTTCTTCGCTGCCGGCGAGTACGTATCCGAGGTCTTCCGTAATTCGCTTGGCTTTTTCAACCATGCTGGCATTGGTAGGGGCTAAGACTCCCTTAGAAAGATAGACGGCATCTTCTAATCCTATTCTTATATTTCCACCGCCTAGAATGGATTGAGCGAGCATGGGATACGCCAGCCTGCCCGTGCCGAAAGCCGTCCATAAACTGCCCTCTGGCAACAATAAACGCGCATGGAGCAATGTTTCAATAGTGGGTGCGAAACCATATTTGACGCCCATGACAATTGAACAGAGTGGTTTTTGATCGATGGTGCCGTCCTTGATCAAATCATGAAGGAGCATAATGTCGCCTGTATCGAATAACTCGATTTCCGGTCGAACATGATTATCGCGCATGATTTTAGCCATTCTGCGTAAATTATTCGGAGTATTAATGACTACCTCACGGCCGAAGACCATCGTGTTCAGATCCAGAGTGGCAATGTCGGGCTTCAGTTCAGCAACATGGATGACCCGTTTTTCAGGTGTTAAAAGGTTTGTACGAGGCCCGGGGATAACGGGATCTTCCTCAGACGGTTGAAATCGTCCTCCCGGACCGGTCGTCAAATTAATGACGAGTGAAGGGTTGTGGCGTCTAATCTGATCCACAACATCGGCATAGTGCGAAAGCTCCATCGAAGGCTTGCCGTTTTCCGGATTGCGAACATGAATATGAACGGCAGCTGCGCCCGCTTCTGCTGCTTCGAGTGAAGATTCGGCAATCTCCTGAGGCGTGACAGGCAGTTTCGGGTTTAGCTCTAACGTCGTGTGATTGCCGGTGATTGCGCAGGTCAGAAAAATCTTCGACATTGTTCCTCCGATTCCATGCTAGGATATTCTGCTTCAGACTGCGAAACAGGAGTCGATGGCTTCTCCTGCTTCCGGGGAACGTTGTGACTGGACCTCCTCCGGGGGTAATTCAGCGAGCTCCAGGATCTCAGTTTCGATATCTCCGCTCACCGATGCGGCTAGGCAAGAGCACGAGGTATCGACATCTTCCTGAGTCATTCCTGTGGGAATACCATTACGCTCTATGGCGCTCAGACACGCGCTTTTCACATCCGCAGCAGATGCTGGCGCGATGATTATAGATAGTGTGACGAGTTGAATCGCGAGCGCGGTTTTGGTGAACATTTGCTTGTCTCCAATGCTGATTAGTGGCAGCATGTGCGAAAATCGAACGGATGGTGCAATTATACACATCCATGGATCGAGTTAAAACGATAATCTCCCGCATGATTACGGTAAATGGCGGCACCTCGTGAAAAGCATGAATGGCCAAAGCCCTGTTGAGAACAGACTTAAGGGCAAGACGGCGATTGTCACGGGCGCTGCTTCCCTTATGGGCATTGGTTACGCCGCCGCGGAGAGATTGGCTACGGAAGGAGCTAATGTCGTTCTCACTGATCTGGACGCTAAAGGCGTGGCTGATCGAAGCGATAGTTTGAAATCGCGTGGCTTTAACGCCATCGGGCTATCGCACGATATTGTAAATGAAGAGTCATGGAATAAGGTTTTTAAACAAACAATTGATGCCTATAATGGAATTGACATCCTCATCAACAATGCAGGTATTTGTGTTCTCAACAGAATAGAAGCGATGCAGCTTCAGGATTTCCGCCACCAGATTGAAGTAAATCTTTTTGGTACATTCCTTGGCTGCAGGGCGGCAGTCGTTCAGATGAGAGTGCAAGGTCTAGGCGGATCGATTATCAATGTCGCTTCACTTGCCGCAATTATTGGAATGCCCGGCACAAGCGCATATGCGGCCAGCAAAGGGGGCATCCGTCAGATGACACGGAGCATCGCGCTTGAATGTGGAAAAGACGGCATCCGGATCAACGCTATATTCCCAGGTATTACAGAGACAGGCATGCAAAATACGGCCAAAAAGGATAATCCCGATGTGGGCCAATCGCTATTGGAAACGGTGCCGTTGGGTTGCGCGGGCAGGCCGCAAGATCAGGCGGCGATGATTGCCTTTCTTGCAAGCGACGATGCGCATTACATTACTGGCGCAGAATTTATCGTTGATGGCGGCTTGTCGGCGCAGTAACCGAAATTATCTTTCTCACCTAGGCTTGGATTCTCACATGAAAAATGGCCCGCGTGGGAGATTGACCCGACCCCTTTGAACGCAGCCACGTTTAGATAGTAAAATGGCAGCATCAAAGGAGGAATTGGATGTCAGGGAAAAGATATTCACCCGAAGAAATCATATCGAAGTTGCGCGAAGCCGAAGTTTTTCTGGCTGAAGGCGTCACGGTTGGCGAAGTGATCCGGCGATTGGGCGTGAACAAGATCACGTATTACCGGTGGCGCAAAGAATATGGCGGGATGAAGGTCGAGCAGGCCAAGCGACTGAAAGATCTTGAAAAAGAGAATGGCCGGTTGAAACGGCTTCTTGCTGATGCAGAACTCGATAAGGCGATTTTGAAGGAAGCTGCGGAGGGAAACTGGTAGGGCCCTCACGCAAGCGGGAGTTTATTGAACACGCATGCGGCAAGCTCGACGTCTCAGAGCGCCGGGCTTGCCGTCTTCTGCACCAGCACCGTTCCACGCAGTGGCGAAAGCCACGACGCGCTGACGATGAAGATGCGCTGACCTTCGCGATCATCAAACTGGCAAGCGCATACGGCCGCTACGGTTACAAGCGGATCACTGCTTTGCTGAGAGCAGATGGATGGCATGTGAACCACAAACGTGTTG
>JAJFMM010000065.1 GCA_021772165.1 Chlamydiota bacterium
TAGCATTAAAAGTGGCAAATTTTGAAAGCCTATCTTTCCAGAAAAAGTAAAAAAGCAGAGAGCGCTTAAGAGATCTCCCCAACCCGACGGGATCGATTTAGATAAGAGTAGAAGCAGCAGTGGAGATTTCGGTTTCGTCAAAACTGCATCCAGATCTCCCTCCGAAATCAACCGAGGCAGCACCTTTCCCCCGCCAAAAAAAAGAGAAAAGAGACCGTAGGAGCCGGAGACCAAGCCATACAGGCACGCCATCTCTTCGATTCCCCAAGTCCCGATCGTTTTGAAATGGTTGAAAAAGAGCCACCAGAAGGAAAAAAGAAATAGATTACTTCCGAGCATGAAAAAAGCCTGCAGAAGAAAGGATTCTCTCAAGCTCATTGACGAGGAAAAACTCATACGAAAAGAGCGTAAATAAGTCTTCAAGCTAGCCTCCGTTGATCGTCAGTTGATTCATCGCCTTTCGATAAAGAATCTCTGCAAGGGCTATTGCAACGAGACTCCAGAAAAGAATTCCCCCCACAGCAAAACAGAAAGTAGAGCCACCTCCTAACACAAGACTGGCCGGCTTATAGAGCAGCACCGCAAAGGGAAGATACTGGATCAGCGATTGCACTCCCTCGGGATATAAATGGATCGGCATCACGAGGCCTCCCAAGAGAAAAACAGCTCTCTGCCAGATCCAGCAAAGAGGAGTACAGTCCTGCAAGCGAATTGCAGAGAGTCCTATCGATGCGTGAAAAAGAAGAAGGCTGAGTCCCGCCAAGCAGCACGCAAAGAGGCTCGAGATGAGATCCTTGAATGCAGGCATAACCCCTCCCGAAAAAAAAAGAGCTCCGCAGATCGAGAAAAAAGAGAGCATCAGAAATCGAAAAAGATAGATCCCGGCGTGTTCGGCAAACTTGGCTCCCAGATAGTGCATAGGCTTACAGAGATGGCAGGCCAGATCTCCCGAGCGGATATCACTTTCAATATCTAGATAGATCAGAGGAATAGATAGAAAAATTGTTTCCGTCAAAGCGAGATACCAGATCATCATTCCCTGATCCTCGATCGCAGCGAGCTTCCACAGCTTTGAGAAAATGAAGAGAATCCCAACTAAAAAAAGAGCTCGAAAGAGCAGCTCTTTGACCTGACGCACACTCTTTTGAAAGGAATAAGCCAAGAGATAAGCGTACTTTTTCACGGCGACTGCTCGTAGAGAGAGCTCACGATCTCTTCGAGAGGAAGGTCGTGAATGGCAAGATCGGTTGAGGCTCCGTGCGGCAAGATACAAGAGAGAGCGTGCTCCAGATCAATCATAGAGAGATCCGCCTCAAAGAGTGACTCGTTCTCCCCGGCTTTCTGCAAAACAAGCCCTGGCCTATTTTCCCAGACAGGAGGAATTGGACAGCGCATTCGAATGCGCTTGAGATGAGAGTAGCGCTTGCGGATATCGTTAAGCTGCGCATCGATCATGATTTTCCCTCGATTGATCAGAATCACGCGATCACAAACTTTTTCGATGTCACCGATATCATGAGAAGTAAGAAATACAGTCATTCCCTCAAAACGCACCCTCTCGGAAATCAGCTTGCGAATGGCACGCTTGGAGATGATGTCGAGTCCAATGGTTGGCTCATCGAGAAAAAGAATCTCCGGCTGATGCAGAAGAGAGGCTACGATTTCACAGCGCATTCTCTCGCCTAAAGAGAGTTCTCTCACAGGCCTTTCTATAAAGGCGTCCAACTGGAACAGCTCTGTTAAATTTTTCAGCCGCTTTTCATAATCGAGCTGAGAGAGATCGTAAATTGCCGCGGCGAGATGAAATGATTTGAGAGGCGAAAGATGAGGCCATAGCTGGCTGCGCTGGCCAAAGACAGCACCGAAGAGACGCGTTGTCTTTTTACGCTCTTTGAACGGATTTAAACCGAGTAGCTCAACAGATCCAGCGGTAGGGTGAAAAATACCGGTGAGCATTTTGATTGTGGTCGATTTACCGGCGCCATTCGGTCCGATGAAGGCGACTCTTTCACCGCGCTGTACTTCAAAATCGATGCCCTTTACTGCATGATAGTCTTCATACTTGGGAAAAAAATAACCGCGAAGACCTCTCTCCTTTTTACGGATACGAAAGAGCTTCTGCAGTTGATGAACAGAGATAACCGGTTGCATAGGAATCAGAATCTACTTCGAGCGCACAAGCTTGTCAACGGGATCGAGCGTAAGGAGCTCTTTGTTGTTCAGAGGTGCGGCACCATGCTCCTTGAGTTTACGAGCAGAGACCATCACACGACTCTCCATGGAAGAGACCGCTTGATTGTAGGAATCAACCGCCGTAGTCAGAGAACGGCCCACCTTGCCCCAATGCTCCGAGAGCACCTGCAATCTTTCATGCAGCTCTTGACCGAGCCGAGCAATCTCCTCGGCATTTTTAGAGAGAGACTCTTGCTTCCAGCTATGGGCAACAGCTCTTAAAATAGCGATCAGCGTAGTTGGTGTTGCAATGATGATGTTTTGCTCAGCACCAGCCTCAATGAGCATAGGATCCATCTGCAAAGCGGCACTAAAAAACGATTCTGCCGGCAGATAGAGAATGACAAATTCCGGACTGAGATCAAACTTTTTCCAATAATCTTTCTGGGAGAGTTCACGAAGATGCTTTCGCACCTGAGAGGCATGCGTTTGTAAAAAGCGGATTCTCCGAGACTCTTCCTGACAATCGGCAGCCTCCAGATAGGCGTTGAGTGGCGTTTTCGCATCGACGATGATCTGTCTTTTACCAGGGAGATTCACGACCAGATCGGGCCTGAGAAGCTTACCCTCTTTTTCAAAAGAGGTCTGTTCCTGGAAATCGCACTGGTTGAGAAGGCCTGCCAATTCAACAACACGACGCAAATGCACCTGGCCCCATGCGCCTCTCACAGGCGGCGAGCGAAGAGCTGACGAGAGCTGCGTCGTCTCTTGGCGAAGCTGTCTTTCTGCCTGCACCAGAGAATCGATCTGTTTATTCAAAGAAGAGTAGGAGCTCTCTCTCTTCTTTTCCAATTCTCTCTGATGCTCACCGATCGTTTTGATCGACTCTTTCAACGGTTTGACGAGAGCCTCGAACGATTGATGCCTGAGCTCGAGCTCAGATTTTCCCGCTTCTTGTGTCTTTTCCAGAGCTGTTTTTGCTAGATCTAGAAAGGATTTGCTGTTGCGCTCCATCATCTCGTAAGAGAGAGACTGAAAAGCGGTCTGCATACGCTTTTCCGCATCGAGCGAGTTTTTGTGCATCCAGTAGAGAAGCACTCCCCCAAAAAGCAGAAAAGAAAAAAGAAGAGCTAGGACAAGAATCAGCATCAGTTTCTCTAAAGGTTTTCGAAGTCGTCTGGATCGGGCTCAAACTCCTCAAGCGTCTTCGACTTCTTGCCCGCAATGATCCGGATGATCGACAAAATCATAGCCAAAAGAATGTAACACCAGGCAGACAACGCCAATACCAGCGGGAAGAAATAGAGCAAGCCATACAGGATAAACACCGCTAAAACCACGGTGAAAAAAATCAGATGGAACGACGGCACGCGAAAATCGAGCATTTTCAAACTCGGAAATTTCAGTCGACAAACCATGAG
>JAJFMM010000066.1 GCA_021772165.1 Chlamydiota bacterium
CTTAAATATGAATATTCCACTCGCCGAAAGATTACGTCCAAAAAGCCTCTCCGAATGGGTCGGACAGGAACATTTATTTGAATATCTCAATTTAGTTTTACAGAGCCAAAAACCACATTCACTTTTGCTTTTTGGCCCGCCGGGATGTGGAAAAACAACCCTTGCGCGACTGTACGCATCTTCCTTCAACTTACCCCTGCGTTTTTCAACAGCTGTTTTTCAAAGTTCTGTCGAATTAAAAAAGATTTTAAGAGAAGGCCAGGAGACACCACTCTTCTCTCGACAAACTATTTTATTCGTTGATGAGATCCATCGATTCAACCGCGCACAGCAAGATCTTTTCCTCCCTTTTTTAGAAGACGGGTCTCTAATTCTCATAGGGGCGACAACAGAAAATCCCTCTTTCGTGTTGAACAATGCGCTTCTCTCTCGCTTGCGTGTTTTATCTCTCAAAGCGCTGGACAAAGAATCTCTGAAGAAAATACTTGAACGCTACGAGCAGCTCTGCCTTCCGCTACCCCTTGATGCGGCGGCAAAAGATCTGCTTCTTGATCTAGCGGCAGGCGATGGCCGGCATCTTTTGAATCTGATTGAAACGATTGAAACAGCCAACCTCAAAGAGATCGTCGATTCCGAAGTAATCGCAAAACTCCTGCAAAAAAGACTCCCACTTTATGACAAAGGACAAGAAGGTCATTATAATTTGATTTCTGCCCTTCATAAATCGATTAGAGGCTCGGATCCCGATGCCACGCTCTACTGGCTGGCCCGGATGCTCAACGCAGGAGAAGAGCCACTCTTTTTAGCCCGCAGACTGATTCGCATGGCCGTAGAAGACGTTGGACTGGCCGACCCACAAGCACTTCCCCTTGCGATCGCAGGCAGGCAAACCTACGAGACACTCGGCTCACCCGAAGGAGAGCTGGCGCTGGCTCAGGTCGCCGTCTACCTCGCCCTAGCCCCAAAAAGCAACGCACTCTACACCGCTTTCGGAGCAGCACTCGAGTCCGCCTCAGATACGGGTCATCTCGATCCGCCTTCTATTATTTTGAATGCACCTACAAAACTGATGAAAGAGATGGGTTACGGAGAGGGCTACCTCTATGACCACGACACCCCTAAAGGCTTTTCTGGACAAGACTATTTTCCACCCCAGCTGGGCCGACAAAACTTTTATCAACCTGTAGAAAGGGGCTTTGAAAGAGATATGAAAAAGCGGATGGACTACTTTTCTAAATTACGAGGTTGATATCTCTCAAAAAAACTAACGAAGTCAAAAACCGATACTTTAGTTTTTTGGGGTAACCCCAAAAAATCTGAAGGATTGGGAATTTGACTAGGAAGCTCCTCAAAATAAATGTCTGGAGCAAGTGACCATTGCCGGTAGGCAAGGCACGAGTGAAGACAAAAATTTTGAGGAAAAGCTGACGAAGTCAAAAACCGATACTTTAGTTTTTTGGGGTATACTCAAAGCCCCCCTTAGACTATAGTCTTTGTCTAGAGGTCTTAATATTATGCTTGAACTGTCCACCGCAAAGAAAAACAAAATCAATCTTGCCGATTACAACTCCGCGCAGGATATCCAAAGTCGGGCGATCCTTTCCGATTTTTCACTCTTTGGCCTAGAAGTTCTAGAAGAGATCCTCTTCAGCCCACTGAAGACCTCCGTTAAAAAAATCAGTCGCTCTATTGACTGCGCAGAATCTGACCTCGACGCCATTTTAGCCAAGCTGAGCACATGCGCTCTCCTGGAAAGACAGGGCGACGTACTCATCGTCGACAAAGAACGTCGTAAATATTTTGAGCTACAGATCACCCGCTTTGAAGAGGGCTTCAAGCCTGACATGGAGTTCCTACAGACACTCCTCAAGCAAGTTCCGATTCACGTTCTTCCTATCTGGTACGCAATCCCACGCGCCACCAATAACATCTTTGAATCGATCGTAGAGAAACACCTACTAACACCTCAGATTTATCATCGCTACTTGATGGAGCTGACCTTTACTGACCCGGTCCTCAGCTCAATACTCCGCGACGTACTCTCCTCTCCCGAGCTCAAAGTCTCCTCGAGCGACCTCATCGCAAAATACAACCTAGCCCGAGCCGACTTCGACGAGATCATGCTACAGCTCGAGTTCCACTTCATCTGCTACGTCTCCTACCAGCGCGAAGAAGATCATTGGCACGAGGTTGTAACCCCATTCCACGAGTGGCGCGAATACACGCTTTTCCTTCAAGACACTGAAGCAAACTCCATTGAGCAAGAAGACCACGTTTTCTGCCACAGACCGGCAGACTTCTCTTTTGTCCAAGATATGGGAGTGATTCTCACGCTTTCAAAACAGAAGCCCATCGCACTTGAAACTGCGCAAGGAGCTAGCCACAGTCCACTCTCCCCTACTCTAGCTCGCAGCCTAGCTCATCACATTGGACTCGAATCAGACAGCCCCGAAGAGCTGCGTTTTGCACAAGAGTATATCTCCAGGGTGATTGAAAAACTGCTGCTCGTCCGACTTGCAGATCGTATCGATGGCAAGCTCTACGCCCTAGAAAACGCCAACGACTGGCTCGATCTGGATCTCGAAACGAGAGCTATTTATCTCTACCGCCACCCGCTCAACCGCCTTTTAAACGATGCACTTCCCCTGGCCCTGTGCAATGAGCGCAACATCAGAGAAGCTGAAAAAGCAGTCAAGCGCCTCCTCAACAAAGGATGGGTCTATTTCGATGACTTCATTCAAGGCGCCTTGGTGCCCCTGAACGAAAATTCAGTCGTGATGCTCAAAAAGAGCGGTAAGCAGTGGAAATACACACTCCCTCAATATACTGACGACGAAAGAGCGCTTATCAAAGCCACCGCTTTCGAATGGCTGTTTGAATGCGGTATTACAACACCCGGTATTCATGAAGGAAGAGACTGCATTACTGTAACTCCCTTTGGCCGTATTTTCTTCGCAGACTGATGGAGGTGTCCCTTGTTCGGACAGACATTCGAGCTACTCGACTCTATCCGCGTCGGCTTTCTCTTCATTATGGAAGTCCTGCTTTCGGCCGATAACGCTATCGTCCTCGCTCTACTCGCTCGACGACTACCCCCTGAACAGAGACGAAAAGCGCTGTTCATTGGAATCATCTCCTCTTTTATAATACGAGGAGTCGCTCTCTTTGCCATCTCACTGCTCCTCCGCATAGCCTGGATCCAGATCCTGGGAAGCGCGTATCTGTTCTACCTCTGCTTCAACCATTTCTACGAGGAAAAAAAGGCAGACTCCAACCTCAACCCTAAATATGCGGGATTCTGGAAAACCGTCCTCCTGATTGAGGCCAACGACCTTGCCTTTGCAGTCGACTCGATCATAGTAGCCGCCGCCTTCATCAATACCATTCCGTATACAGGAACCGTCAACCCGAAGCTCTGGATCGTTTTTTCAGGAGTTTTTATGGGCATGCTCACCGTACGCTACGCAGCTCAGCTCTTCTCCTCGCTCATTGAACGCTTTCCTCGCATGGAAACGATCGCATTCTCTATGATTGCCTGGATCGGAATTAAACTGACCATCAACGCCCTGCACACCTATCAGGTCATCACTGGCCCCTTTCCGGCACTTTTCGATAAAATCTTCTGGATCGGACTCCTACTGCTCTTCCTTTTAGGCTTTACAAAGAGAAAACCTCAGGGCTGACCTTGTTTCTAACCGCCGCGCTTTTCACGAATATGAGATCTTAGAAACGTTTGAGGCAGGCATCATGCTACTCGGCTCTGAGATCAAATCTCTACGGAACCATGGAGGCTCACTCCAAGACGCCTACGTAGACATCCGCAAAGGGGCTCCCTGGCTCCTCAATGCAAGCATTGCACCCTATTCGCACGGAGCGACCTTCAACCACGCAGATCGCAGAGAGCGCAAGCTCCTGATGCACAAAAAAGAGATCGAGCGCCTGAGAAGATCAACACAAGAAAAAGGGCTTACACTGATTCCTCTGGGCATCTACCTGAACAAAAAGGGCATTGCGAAGGTGAAAATAGCGATCGCAAAGGGTAAACAAGCGCATGACAAACGCGCTGCCATCAAAGAGCGCGACGATAAGCGATCGATTCAGCGAGCTATGCGTCAAGGCGAGTAAGGGTAAAAAAATAACAAGCAGGAGGCGATCTTGCCTATCCTCTCCTTTTTTTTCAGAAAAATTCAGAGCAACATACTTGCGTAACTCTTGACATCTTGCTCCCGACTGAATATGTTTTTACATTTTACAGGAGACTCAACAATGAAAGCGGTGATCGCAAAAAACGACCTCGTCAGCCTCATCGGAAAAATTCAAAGTATCGTATCGACCAAACCCTCGATTCCTATCTTAGCCAACATCCTGCTGGAAGCAATTGATGATCAGATCGTCATCAGTGGAACAGATCTTACAGTGAGCATGCGCTGCTACATGGACGCTAAAGTCATTGAAGAGGGCTCCATTGCATTGCCGGCCAGACGCTTTTTCCAACTCGTACGTGAGCTCACCTCCCCACAAGTTAAAATCTCAGCGCAAACCAACGAGATTGCCGAAATCACTACAGGCACCTCGATTTTCAAAGTCAATGGGATGAATAAAGCGGAATTCCCCACTCTCCCTGATTTTGGCGGCTCACCGCAAGCCTCTTTTGAAAGTACTCTCCTCAGAGAAGTGCTCTCCAAAACAGCTTTTGCTGCTGCGAGAGAAGATAGCCGCTACATGCTCAACGGCGTACAGCTGCAAGTGCATGAGCAAGAAGCCGTATTCATCGGAACAGATGGCAAGCGCCTTGCAAAAGCTCGCTCCCCCATTCAGATTGAATCTTCGCTCCAGGGTGTCTACGTTATCCCTCTGAAAGCTGTCGAAGAGATGATCAAGATCCTCGGAGAAGATAGCGAAAGAGCGCATCTTAGCCTCTGCTCAGACAAGATCGCACTTGAGTTCGGACAGATCACCCTCATCACAAAACTGCTCTCGGGCCAATTCCCCGATGTAGAGCGCGTGATTCCGGCTCAATTCGCCTCTTCTTTTTCCATCCACAGAGAAGAGCTGATCTCGCTTTTACGCCAGGTATCGCTCTTCACATCAGAAACAAGCAGCTCTGTCCGCTTCACCTTTGAAACAGGCCAGCTCCACCTCTCTGCTGTCAGCAGTGAAATTGGAGAAGGGCGTGTCAGCATGCCGGTCGATTTCTCAGGAGATCGTCTTGAGATCGCTTTTAATCCCTTCTACCTGCTCGACATTTTGAGACACAGCAAAGACGAAACCGTCTGCCTCTCTCTCAATGACCCACACAATCCGGGCTTGATCACAGACTCTACGCAGGCACAGTTCGTGCTCATGCCAATGCGCCTCAGTGATGCAATCCCACAGAGCAGCATGGCATCTGTAGAGACATGATATTAAAGAGCCTGTACCTGCGCAACTTCAGGAATTTCAAGGAAGCGCAGGTAGACTTCGGGCAGAAAATCAATCTCATCTCCGGAAAGAACGCGCAAGGAAAGACCAACCTCTTAGAAGCGCTTCTTCTTCTGAGCACAGGCCGCTCCTTTAGAACGCAGCATCTCTCTGAACTGATCCTAGAGGGAGCCTCCTTCTTTTTCATCGAAGCTAAGATCCTACAAAACGGAATCGAGCAGACCCTAAGACTCTCCTTCGACGGACAGTCTAGAAAAGCTGAGCACAATGCGACGCGGCATCCCTCCTTTCAGCCTCTGCTCGGCGTCCTCCCCTCGACCCTCTTCGCTCCCCAAGATCTCGATCTCATCATGGGATCTCCCGCATACCGCCGCCGCTTTCTCAATCTCCACCTCGCACAGAGCGACCCACTCTACGTCCATCACCTCCTGCGCTTCTGGCGTGCGCTCAAGCAGAGAAACAGCCTCCTCAAGCACACCGCTGCCGATGGCATCGAAGTCTTCGAGCAGGAAATGGTGCACTCCGCCGCCTACCTCTGCAAAAAAAGAAGCGCTCTTCTCATCGATCTCAATGAAGCTCTCCAAACCGCCTGCCAACTTTTTTCCGCAGAAGAGCTACAACTGCGCTACTTCCCTTCACAGTCTCAAGAGGACTACCTCGCCCAGCTCAAAAAAAACCGCTCACGCGAACGCCAACTCGGCATGACCCTCACAGGACCGCACCGCGACGACTTTCTTATGCTGCTGGAAAAAAAACCGGCTCGCCTCTACGCGAGTGAAGGACAGAAACGCACCGCGATCGCAGCGCTCAGATTAGCCGAATGGCAGCGCCTCGCGCATCAAGTGGAGATGACTCCATTTTTCGGTGTTGATGATTTTGAGATGCATCTCGATGCTGATCGTCAGAAGCTCTTTAAAAACGCGCTCGATGATCTGGGTCAGGTGTTCATCACCACGCCCCAAACAGACTGCGAATGGCAAGGAGCGCATCGCCTTGCAATCACGCAAGGAACCATCCTGCCACCGCGTTAGCGGTGATCATGCCGCCGTAGGCGATCCTGTAGCTGCGTTAGCAGCCATCCTGTTCAAGATTTTTAGAAACAGCGCTGTTTGTCAAAGAGAGGAACAAGATCGGCTTCGCCGATACAGGATCACCGCTAACGCGGTGGCATGATCGCCTGCGGCAGCAGGATAAAATCATCCTAGATTTAATTTATATACTTCTCTGGTTCAACAAAGAGATCATCGAGAGGCGCAGACAGCGTCTTGAGCAAGCGAGCGACAAGCGCAACCAGCAAGCTCTGCTTCCTGCTCTGGAAGAGTTGGGCTAAATCGTAGAGCGGCTCTCCACGCGTAGGGCGATAGCCATAAGCTTTGCAGTGACTCCTGACTTGACTCTCAAAACTCTGATTCAAGAAACCCTGAAGCATGCCGATCGCATAGAGAGAATAGAACACCTCATCCTCCTTTCCTCCCAGCTGAGACCTGAGCTCATACACGCTGATCGCCTCCGGCAGCTGACCTGCATACCAGTGGCTGCGTGCTAGATAGAAAAGAGAGCGCGTATCGGTCGGATCTACTTCTAGAGCCGCTTCTAAAATCTCTATCTCTTTGAAATAGATATCAGGATCGTTAGAACGGGCGCCATCGTGATGATATTTATTAATCACCCCAGCCAACGTCTCACAATCCTTCGGTAGCTTGCAGCTGAGCACCTCATGCAGAGCGCCTGTCCATCGATAATCTGGCTGATCGCGGATCATCAATACAACCACGTTGCTCATTTGAAGCAGATCGCACTGCGTCTCCTGTCTCACATAGTAACAATCCTTGTCCATTGTCGGCATCGTGAACGATTCAGAAAAAAGAAGCTGATCATCGGCGTCGATGAAAAGAAAGTAGTCCGCTTTGCCTCTGGCTAGATCTAGGGCCTCATTGCGGTTGTGGCCAAAGTTCACCCAGGGACGTTCATGCAGCTCTCCAGGAAGATCAGAAAGCTCTTCTCGGATGATCTCCTGCGTACCATCCGTTGAGCCCGTATCGACGATCACCCAGTAATCCAGCAGATGCTTCACCGAAGCGAGACATCTGCGGATAACTGGGCTTTCATCCTTAACAATCATGTTCAAACAAATAGTCATAGTAATAAAAACTATCAGTTTAAAACAAAATCATCAACTTTTCTCATTTAATATTTTGAGATAAGCTGCTCCTAAAGGAAAGGCAGCCGCCTTTTCTTTGGTGCGTCTCTCTTTGAAAAGATCGATGATCTTCAATGCGAGCACCTTTCCTAGCTGCACGCCTTCCTGATCGAACGAGTTGATGTTCCAGATAAAGCCTTGGAATGCAACTTTATGCTCGTAGTAAGCGAGAATGGCTCCCATCGTGAAGGGATCGAGGCGGTCTGCCAAAAGAATCCGATTGGGCCTGTTGCCGGGGAAGAATTTGTTGGGGTTCTCATTTTTCTGTCCCCCTGCCAAGGCGATCGACTGCGCAAAAAGATTGGAGAGCAGCTTTTCTTGGGAAAATGTTGATTGCACTTCGAGATCATGCTCTCGCTGGCTATTGCGAAATCCCATGAACTCTAGAGGCACAATGTTGGTGCCCTGGTGGATCAGCTGATAGAAGGAGTGCTGGCCGTTAGTTCCGGGCTCGCCCCAGATCACGGGACCTGTAGAAAAATCAGCCGCTTTGCCCGTTTTATCGATCCTCTTGCCGTTCGATTCCATATCCAGCTGCTGCAGATGAGCTGGGAAGCGGATCAACGCTTGTGAATAAGGAATGATCGCAACAGTTGGCAGTTGGAGGAAATTGCGATTCCAGATGCCTAGAAGAGCGGAGGTGAGCGGTAGATTCTCTTTCAAAGGTGCCGTCAATGCATGGTGATCCATCGTATGCGCGCCGCGTAGGATCTCCTTGAGGCCGTTGAATCCAAGCGTAAAGCCGAGCGTGACTGCACCGACCATCGAGGTAGCGGAATAGCGGCCACCGATGAAATCCCAGATGTAGAAGGAGGCTAGATAACGACTCGGATCGTCCATCGGGCTCTTCTCCCCTGTCACTGCGAGAACATGATTCTTAGGATCGAGACCTTTTTTCTTAAAGCGAGCGCGGGCGAACTCTTCGTTCGTCACTGTTTCTAGGGTCGAGCCCGATTTCGAAACCACCACCACCAGCGTCTTATTGAGATCCAGGCCATTGAAAACGGTATTTGTATCGTCGGGATCGACATTCGAGATAAAATGGGCTCTTCGATCTGGCCGGGCGTAAGCCTCTAGTGCGAGACAGAGAGCGCGCGGTCCTAGATCAGATCCGCCGATGCCGATCTGAACGATGTCGGTGAATTTATTTTCGCTGTCGACTTTTGCGAGGAACTTCTCTAGCTTTTGCAGCTCTTTTGCTGCTTTCCCGCTTGCTTCTACTGCCGCAGGTGCCGTCTGCTTCCCTTCAAACTGATCGCGCATCGCTGTGTGCAATACGGAACGATTTTCCGATTCCACATTTTCAATCTTATTGAGAATTTCGCCCGACTGCATCGAGGCCATCTTTTTCTGAACCTGCGCCTCTTCTGCCAGCTCGTAAAGCGCCTCTAAAACAGGCTCTGAGACCCTTTCTGTTCCAAACAAAAGATCAAAACCTTTCATAGAAAGGCGCATTTTAGCGATCCTTTCCGGAGTCAGGCTCCCCTCTTTCGATAGATCGATAGGATCTGCTGCTAATTTCTGCAGTTTCTGGACAGCTTTAAGCTCTAAAAAACGGGGCATAGGTTCTCCTCTGATGGCAAAATGCGATTTCCAGCCGTTATATGTTATTTTTCAATTTTATAAAAACCGATAAGTGTTGTAAGCTAGGTCCTTTCCACATTCGGGGTATAGCGCAGCTTGGCTAGCGCGGCTGGTTTGGGACCAGTAGGTCGGGGGTT
>JAJFMM010000067.1 GCA_021772165.1 Chlamydiota bacterium
TGCTGATTACGCGGAATCGTCCCTGTCATGAACTCGACGATCTTTTTCTCTGTCTTGGCGATGTAGATGCAGCTCTGCGGATTGAAGAGGAAGTCCTGAAAGAGCTCCTCTTGTATACGACGCTCTTCTACAAGGTTGCGAGCTACGATCCCCTCAGGCGTTGAGAAGGAGACAATATCGTCGTAGGTCAGCTTAGGCGAGGCGGCCGGCACTTCGCGTCCATCGTAGGAGAAGTAGAGAGAAGCCTCCAGCTCTCCATCGAGATAGGAGAGAGCGCAGCGAGCTCCGAGCGTGCCGGCGTAAGGGAGTGTGACAAATTTTTCGATCACATCTACATTCGTTATTTCGGCAAAACGTCTCAATTCAGGCAGTGAGTTTTCCACAAAGGTACCGAACAGTGGATCGGGAATCGTCATGTCGCGGATCGATGAGAGATTGAGAAGATGTGTTCGCTTAAGATGCGCAGGGAAACGGAAGTAGGTATCCTGATAGATCATTCCCGGCTGAGCGCACTCGAAAAGTGTCGCCTCCTCTACATCAATCGTCTGGTCTGCACCCACCACCAATCTAGGTCTCAAAAGCAATTTGGCCGATGGCGGCTCTAAGTATTCGAGAACAAAGCGAAGCACTGCACTCATCGGTGAATAGCGAAGAGGTGTCTCCATAGAACCGAGAAACAGTCCCGGCAACATCGGCATCTCATCATCCCAATCTTTAAAGCCTCTCGGGCCAAGATGCGCTAACGCCAGCTGATGTGTTTTAGCTAAGAGCAATCCAAAGGACTCTCCATCAAAAGAAGCAATGCGCTGCGCACGATCCCCTGCACCAGAATCTGAAAGTCTCGCATGGTCGAGGATGATCTGAAGAAGCTGCGCGCCTCCCTTCTCAAAACTTTTGAGAGAAAAATAGAGCTTTCTGCCACCGACAAAAACGGGCTCTTCATAACGAACTGCTTCTAAAAAGCCTTTCAAATGCGCAATTTGTAGCGGCTTCGAGCGATGCGGCAGTCTGAGCGCCAATTGGAATTCTACTTTGAGTCTCTTATCACTCTGGAGCGACTGGGGATTGAGGATAACCGCCAGCTCCGCTAAAGCGAGCTCGCTCTCCTCTTCAGGTAGAAAGAAGGGTGAATTAGAGAGAATGTCACTCGATGCAAGATACTCTTGCAGCACCTGTTTCTGAAAGCGCGCGTCTTGCTTGACGACCTCTTTCGACTCAGCCTCTTTGATCGCCTGTAGAAGCTCTTTCTTCTGTTTGCTATCAAAGTCGTCGCTCGCAGAAACATCTGTCTCTTTCGAAAAGTCGACGATCAGCGAGTCAATTTTATCTTCGAGATAAAAAATCAGCGCAGCGAGATGCGCACAGTCAAATCGACTCGGACAATCGCAATTCGTGTGAATCGCTTGTGACTCGAAACGATCGATTTCGATTTCACTCTCATAAGAATTTTCGAAGTTGCCTGCGATTTTTCCGCTAAACCGAATGGATTCGGGGTCTAGTCGGAGAATTTTAGCCTGCGCAATACGATGTTTGTCATGCAAAGCTTTCCCTTCTTTGAGGATCGCTGAAGAAAAATCTTGCCTGAGCTTTCGGAAATTGAGCATGTCTGCCCTCTAATGATTTCTTGGGTGTCAAGTAGTGCTTTTACAAATTTTTTATTACCTATGCAACCAAAAAATGCAGATCCTCTTGCCCAAAAAAAAGATCCTCTCTAAAATAGCACCCTTTGCAGCATCGAGTCTCGGTTAAGATCGACGAAGACTCAGTGCTCATCAAGCGGGTGTAGCTCAGTGGTAGAGCATCACGTTGCCAACGTGAGGGTCGTGAGTTCGAACCTCATCACCCGCTTATTTTTCCAATTCAAATCAGTATTAGAGGTTCCTGTGTCCAAGGCCGTACCTTCCGAACAAGATCAATCCCAAGATGTCACTGTCACCGTCATCCGCAAACCCGCATGCCGCGTCGAACTGGAAGTCAAAGCCAGCCCGTCTCTCGTAGCAACTGCCCGCAAAACCGCCATCAAAAAAGTTGGCAAAGAAGTCTCCTTTCCCGGCTTCAGAAAAGGGCGTGCTCCTGAAGACATCATCTTGAAGAAGCACCCAGAAGCTATTGAAAGTGAGTGGCATAAGGCAATGGCCGACGCAGCTTTCTCCGCAGCTCAAATGCAAGAGCGCATCCCAGTCCTCAATGGTGGCGCCAACATCACCTTCGATCTCAAGAAGCACTCCCTGGAAGAGGGCGCTGAGCTCATCTTTTCTTTTGAAACAGAACCTGAGCTCCCTAAGGTCGACCCCCTACAGTTCCACCCAAAGCCCAGCCCAAAAGCTGAGGTCGGCGAAAAGCAGATCGATGAAGCGATTCGTCAAATGCGCTTTTTCTATGCCCAGTGGAAACCTATCGAGGGCCGCGGCATCCAGGAAGGCGACTACATTCAGATCGACCTGGAAACCCTAGAGTCCGATCCCCCTCTAAAAGTTTTTGACCAGATCCGCTTCGAAGTCTCTGAAGCGAGAATGGCCAACTGGATGAAAGC
>JAJFMM010000068.1 GCA_021772165.1 Chlamydiota bacterium
GCACGATCGAAATTCGACATCGGTAACCAATCTTGAACCCAAGGAGAGAGCAATAGAAGGTTCGCTGATACGGCTGCTGCCGCAGCTCCAGGAATCGGCAACCCTGTGAAATGCTTTTTCTGGGCCGTTTTCGCCTCCCTATTCTCTTTTGCCTCTGTCGTTCGCACACTAAAGCGCACCAGTCTCAACACCCCGCAAAGAGAGTAGACCATCGCCGCTGACGCAGAGAAGAAAGAGAGAAGAGTGCCCTGCTCGAGCGAAAGTGTTTTGAGTAGAAGCACCGAGGGAGCAACTCCAAACGAAATAGCGTCTGAGAGAGAATCAAACACAAATCCAAATTCACTCTCCGCTCGGATCGCTCGAGCCAAAGCCCCATCCATGAAATCAGCAAATGCCGCGAGCAAAAGAAGCAGTGCTGCAGTATGCACCATCTCATAATCGCCAGCACCGGGCTGCGTCATGTTGACTTTGAAAATTACGAATAAACCACAGGAAAGTGCAAATGCTGTGATGATGTTTGGCAAAATTTGGACGCGCTTCATAAAATTTCCATCTCGATTATGACTGAACCATACCAGAAAAAGATGATAAATGGTAATTTTTCCGCCACAGCAAACCTACTCAGCTATTCTGACAGAGCATCATAAGAAACAGTGAAATTTTTTATGGACTGCAAACTGTCAACTACAATATATAGTGTGATGACAGGGTAGCTATCTACAAGATGTAGTAGTAGGCACTCTAAAGAAACCATTAAAATAAGATTGGCGCGATATGAAAAAACAGCACTTGCCCGATGCGGCTGCACTCGTTGAAGGAACCACACCTCCCGCGAAAACAAAAAAAGTTGCCGTCGAGGCGCAATATACCGTCGTTAAACGCAATGGAACTCTCGTTCCCTTTCGCCGCGATAGGATCGTAAAGGCTCTCGAAGCAGCGTTTCGCGACACAAAAAAAACAGAACAGGGCGCTCCATTTGATGACGACCTGCTCAAATCAGTCGGTCAGATCGCCGATCTCGTCGTAAAACAGGTCCTTTCTCTCGCAGCCAAAGGCGCATGCTTGACCGTGGAAGGCATCCAGGACGTCGTGGAAGTGTCCCTTATGAAAAATGGCCATCACGATGTGGCTCGCGATTACATCCTCTACCGCGATGAGAGAAAAGCGGAACGCGAAACGTCCGTTCTCAATCTTCGTATCTACCGCCGCGACAAAACGACCCCGGCCCGCTTCAATCCGATGAAGATCGCCTCGTCGATCGAACACGCTTTCCGAGGAGCTCGTCAACTCGAAGAGCACTCTCCCGATGAAGTCGTCGCCGCCGTAAATCTCCTTACCCAGAAAATTGTCGGAGAGATGGTCGACCTAGCTACTAAAGGAGACTCTCTCTACATCGACATGATCGAAGACCGCGTTGAGCGCGAGTTGATGAATGAGAAGATCTTTGATGTCGCTAAATACTACATCTTACATCGCGCAGAAAGGGTTAAACGACATGCACTAACCGCTCACAAACCCGCTGACGACACAGCTCCTGTACGCCAATTCGAGATTGCAACAGCAGATGGAAAAATTAAAATTTCCGATACGATGCTGCGCAATACAATTTCATTTGCTTGCCGTGGCCTAGAAGAGAAAGTCTCTGTCTATCAGCTTCTGGAAACAGCCATTTTGCAGTTCTACGATGGCATGAAAGAGCCTGAAGTGGATCTGGCCAATATCTTCTCAGCAAAATCGAAGATCGAAGCAGAACCGGCCTACTCGAAGGTCGCCTCTCGCCTCCTTCTCGATATGATCTACCGCGAAACGCTAGGCCGCAGCGCCTCGGACACAGCTCTTGAAAAAGCGCATCGCACCTATTTTAAGAAAACGCTCAAAGAGGGGATCGCTCTCGAACGCATCTCTCCTGATCTGCTCGATTTTGACCTCGAAAAATTGGGCAATGCGATGGATCTCGGCCGCGACGATCTATTCACCTACCTCGGTCTCCAGACGCTCTACGATCGCTACTTCATCCACCACGAGCAGCGAAGACTAGAAACTCCACAGATCTTCTGGATGCGCGTTTCCATGGGCCTCGCCCTCAAAGAAGGCGATCAGAAGAACGAGCGCGCCATCGAATTTTATAATGTGCTCTCACAGTTCCACTTCACCTCAAGCACGCCAACGCTCTTCAACGCGGGAACACTCCACTCCCAGCTCAGCTCTTGCTATCTCTCAACAGTGATGGATGATTTGGGCCACATCTTCAAAGTGGTCGCCGACGATGCGCAGCTCTCCAAATGGGCAGGCGGCATCGGCAACGACTGGACAAATGTCAGAGCAACCGGCGCCCGCATCAAAGGCACCAACGGCACCTCTCAAGGTGTCATTCCTTTCCTAAAAGTCGCCAATGATACAGCCGTAGCTGTGAATCAGGGAGGAAAGCGTAAGGGCGCAATGTGTGCATACTTAGAGACTTGGCACCTCGATATTGAGGATTTCCTCGAGCTGCGCAAAAACACCGGCGATGAGCGCCGTCGTACACACGACATGAACACAGCGAACTGGATTCCTGACCTCTTCATGAAGCGTATACGTGAAAATGGCTCCTGGACGCTCTTTTCCCCGAACGATGTTCCCGATCTACACGATCTCTATGGGCGCGCCTTCGAAAAACGCTACAACGAATATGAGAAAATGGCCGATGAGGGCAAAATCAAGCTCTTCAAGCGCGTGGAAGCTCTTCTGCTCTGGCGCAAGATGCTCAGCATGCTCTTCGAAACAGGACACCCTTGGATCACCTTCAAGGATCCTTCCAATATTCGCTCGCCACAAGATCATCAAGGCGTCGTACACTCCTCGAATCTCTGCACTGAGATCCTCCTCAACACCTCCGTTGACGAGACAGCCGTCTGTAACCTCGGCTCGATCAACCTGCCTCTCCACGTGACAGAAAACGGTCTCGATGAGAAGAAACTCTCCTCGACGATCCGCACCGCCGTACGCATGCTCGATAACGTGATCGACATCAACTTCTATCCAATAGATGAGGCGAAAACCTCGAACCAGCGCCATCGTCCGATCGGCTTGGGGCTGATGGGTTTCCAAGATGCGCTCTATATCCAGAACCTCAGCTACGCCAGCCATGAAGCTGTCGCTTTTGCTGACAATAGCATGGAGATGATCTCCTACTACGCCATCTTGGCCTCTACAGAGCTGGCTCGCGAGAAAGGAACCTACTCCACGTACAAAGGCTCTAAATGGGACCGAGGCTACTTGCCGATCGACACGATCGATCTTCTAGAAGAAGAGCGCGGTCTCAAAGTAGATATCGACAGAAGCTGCTCCATGGACTGGACTCCGGTACGCGATGCCGTGAAAAAACATGGCATGCGCAACAGCAACATGATGGCTATCGCCCCGACAGCCACCATCGGCAACATCACCGGCGCTATTCCTTCGATCGAACCGATCTATAAGCATCTGTTCGTCAAATCGAATCTATCCGGAGAATTTACGATCTCCAACGCCCATCTCGTTGAAAAACTCAAAGCCCTCCAGCTTTGGGACTCCGAGATGATCGACGATCTGAAGTACTTCGATGGATCGATTCAGGAGATCGAGCGCATCCCTGATGATGTAAAAAACCTCTTTCTCACCGCTTTTGAGATTGAACCTGAATGGATCATCGAGTGCGCCGCACGTCGCCAGAAGTGGATCGACATGGGACAATCTCTCAATCTCTATTTGGCAGAACCCAGTGGCAAAAAACTGCACCAAATGTATCTGCTTGCCTGGGAAAAAGGTCTCAAAACGACCTATTACCTCAGATCGCTCGGCGCTACTCAGATCGAAAAGTCAACTGTGGACATCAACCGACGAGGCCTACAGCCGCGCTGGATGAAAAACAAGTCCGCATCGAGCAACGTCGGTGTCGATCGAGAGCCAGAAATGCCCAAAGCTTGCAATCTCGGTGAAGATTGCGAAAGCTGCCAGTAACAACTGCTTAACGCATAGGAATCATCCATGTCCGATACAAAATCCGATCAAACAGCCGGTGCCGAAAAAAGGGTCAACGTCTCACAAAAACGCCTGATCAATTGCCACGCTGTCGATGTCAATCAACTCATGCCCCTGAAATACAACTGGGCCTGGGAACACTACCTCAATGGCTGCGCCAACCACTGGATGCCCAGCGAAGTCCCAATGGGTAAAGACATTGAACTCTGGAAGTCCAATGCTCTGAGCGAAGACGAGCGCCGCGTCATCATGCGCAACCTCGGCTTCTTCGCAACAGCAGAGAGCCTTGTCGGAAACAACATCGTTCTTGCCATCTTCCGCCATGTAACGAATCCGGAAGCGCGTCAATATCTTCTAAGACAAGGTTTTGAAGAAGCACTTCACACACACGCTTTTCTCTACATCGTCGAATCGCTCACCCTCGATCAAGGCGAGATTTTCAACATGTACAACGAAGTGAACTCCATCAATGCTAAAGATGAGTTCGAGATGAAGCTGACGCAAGATGTTCTCAGTCCTGACTTTACTACCTCCACGTTTGAAGGAGCACAGAAGTTCTTAGAGAATCTCGTTGGCTACTACATCGTTATGGAAGGAATCTTCTTCTATAGCGGCTTCGCCATGATCCTCTCTTTCCTCAGACAAAACAAAATGGTCGGTATCGGCGAGCAGTTCCAATACATTCTACGCGATGAGACGGTCCACCTGAACTTTGGTATCGATCTGATCAATGGAATCAAAGAGGAGAATCCCGATCTCTGGTCCCCTGCCTTTCAAGATAGTCTCATAGCGACGATCAGAGAAGCAGTAGAGCTGGAAATCCAGTATGCTGAAGACTGCCTACCCCGTGGGATTCTTGGATTGACAGCCCCAATGTTTAGACATTACGTCCAGTATGTCGCAGATCGCCGCTTAGAGCGTATCGGCCTCAAACCGCAATACCACTCTAAAAACCCATTCCCATGGATGAGTGAGACGATCGATCTAGGTAAAGAGAAGAACTTTTTCGAGACGCGAGTGACTGAGTATCAGTCCGCTTCGAATCTGTCTTGGAATTAAATGAGATAGAGCGCCCTGGGAACCAGGGCGCTATGCGCTAACTTAGTCAGCAGCTTCTTCTGTAGCTACTTCTGTAGACTCAGCTACTTCAACTTCTGAACCAGCATCAGCTACTTCTTCTGTAGTCACTTCAGTTGTAACTTCTGTAACTTCTGTAACTTCTTCTTCGTTTGCGTAAGCTCCGCCTACAAAACTCAGTGCCATGATAGACATACATAGAAAACGCATAATTACCTCTCAAAAGGTGGTTAATGAAATACTTACGATAAAAATCATAAGAAACCCTCTCCTTTTTGGGAAGTAAATTTTTTCTACATTAACTTTTTGCAAAGATCTTAGGTCCAGGAATTTGAGAAATTACAAAGAAACAAATTTGTTAAATTTCCATTTTAATTTATAATAAAGCTGGAGGCGTTGTTTTTATTTATGGACTCACCCTTAAAAAAAGAAACTACCCCAGACTTCCGTAATGAAAAAGCTCAACAAGCTTTTGTTCATGACGCGAAAGATGGCGCCTCTCTCTTGCACAAAGAGATCTCCGTCAATCTGGCAGAGCAGACCCTACTTGTTCAGCGTATTTCTCTGATGAAGGGTCTAGTCAACGATCTTCCTTCAAGTGATCCACAATATAGTATGATTCTCAGCCAAGTGCAAATGGATCAGATAGAGTTAGATGAGTTAAAAAGGCGGGAACATTCTCTCGTAGAGCAGATCAAAAAACTTTCGCTTTAAAATTTCTTTCGTTATGTTTTTTGGTATGAAGAATGAAGAAAGCACATACGCACACATTGAGAGGCTTCTGTCATCTGGCAATGGGCCGGGTAAAAAGAGAGAGCTTGGCGATGATCTGATTCAGCTTCTAGCACAACTCCCCCAACAAGCTCCACACGCAGAAAGTCCTGATTACGAGCAGTATCAGCAAATTCAGCAGAAGATCGATTCCTTGAAGCAGAAAATGGCAGAAAAACATCGTCTGCTGATGGAAGATCTCCAAGCGCAAGAAACTTTCAGCGCGAAATTCAAAACTTAAATAAATCTTCTTGAGCTGAAAAGCCTCTTTAACTACAAGCAGCAAACAAAGGCATTGTCGTTATTGGAGGATTTATATGGCCCTAGCAAGAAAAACAAAAAGAGTCGCTAAGAAAAGAAAGACTGTAGCGAAGAAAACAGTTGTTAAGAAGAAAGTCGCGAAGAAGAGTAGAAAAGCTGTGAAGAAAAAAGCAGCTCCAAAAAAGCTCTCTTCCGGCGGAAACCCTCAACTAAAAGCTTACAAGAATCTCGAGAAGAAACTTGAAGATGCTTTGGAAAAACTCTGCAAAGATGTAGAGAAAAAGAATAAAAAAGCGATCGAAAAGGATCGCAATGATCTGATGCTCCTTTTGGGCGAGTGCAGCTACATGGCACGTGAGTGCGCTAATTGCATGGGAAAGAACCCAAAAAAAAAATCACGCTAGAATAGAAAGCCACCGAGGAAGCTCTTTCCTCGGTGAACCCTTTTTCCCTACGCTTGTTTGGACAAGCTCCGAACAATTCATGTTTTCAATATCTGGTCTCTTTTCTGTTGCGATCGAGTTTTCGAAAGTCGCTAACCGGAAAAAGGTTGGCGACTTCCTCCAAACTCGATCTCACTACGAAAAGCATCCCCGATCTCAAAAACAGCAATTATCCTACGCTTGTCTAGGCATATTCCAATAGTCAGGAAATTCTACCGGTGGCGCTGATGGAATCTTCTCCTCACTCTTCTCAGAATACTCTTTAAAGGCTTGGAGAAATCCAACATTTCCCTGATGTAAGAGAGATGCGAGACCTCGAAGATTTAAATAGACATTTCTAGCAGCCCCCCCAAGAGCGGCCGGCTCTTCTTGCTTATAGATAGCTTTGAGAATGGCTTGCTTATTTCCTGTTGAAAGCCCTTGAAAAGCGCGCCCTACACTAATAAAAGACTCATCATTTGCAAGAGGCTCAGAAGCTGAGAGGAAAGAGGGCTTGTAGAAACCTGGAGCCGCTTTATTCTCATAGAAATGGGCAAGAGACCACTCCCCCACTGCCTGATAGATGTTCCATTCATCTGACCAGCCATCAGAAAGTCCTTCTTTAAAGAGCTCTTTCTTCTCAGGCTCCCAGAAAAACAGCGCGCGTTCAATCGCATTGCCTAGATAATCGACATTGTCATGCGCATTCGGAAGATCGGGTGCAGAAAGGGGCTTAAGAAAATAACCGCAGCTGCGCATGGTGGAGACAAACAAAAAGAGCGCCGTATCAGCCCCTGTTGCTGCAATCGCCTTCGTATTGCACACACAGACATGATAGAGTTTGCTTCCCATCTGAGCCCAAGTTTCATGCGGTGCCTCATAGAGTTTTGTTTGCTCCTCTGTCACCGACTTGGTGAGATTCAAATAATCGTAATTTCTAATAAAATTTCCTATTTCTGACATAAAAACCCCTTTGTGAGGCCGGATAGTATAATTTCCTCAATCCATTATCGTCTAGAAGCTTAATCAGTTTTTTAGTAGAGTGGAGTTCTTAACCGGAGAAAATAATGAACCGAGCTTTAGACGCCGAGGGGCAAACCTACCAGGGATTTTTAATCACCAAATACCTCCCTCTCCCGGAGTTGCAAAGCACGCTCATCGAGCTGGTTCATGAAGCTACGGGCGCGAGAGTCATTCAAATCGCCAATAACGACACGGAAAACCTCTTTTCCCTCTCTTTTCAGACGCTCCCCGACTCCTCCAATGGAGCGGCGCACATCCTCGAGCACACCGTCCTCTGCGGCTCTAAAAAATTTCCTGTCAAAGACCCCTTTTTCGCCATGACTCGGAGGAGCCTCAACACCTACATGAACGCGCTGACGGGCCAAGATTTCACCTGCTATCCAGCCAGCTCACAAGTGGAAAAAGATTTTTACAACCTACTCGATGTCTACCTCGATGCTGTTTTCCAACCAAAACTACTACATCTCAGCTTCCTGCAAGAGGGACATCGCTACTGCTTTGCCGAAGCGGGCAATCCGAAAAGCGCGCTCAAGATTCAGGGCGTTGTTTACAATGAGATGAAGGGTGCCATGGCGGGATCGGATTCGCGTCTCTGGTTCCACCTCTTCAAAAACCTGATTCCCGATCTGCCCTACGCTCATAATTCAGGAGGAGATCCCAAAGATATCCCCAACCTCTCCCACGAAGGGCTACTCGATTTTCATAAGACTTTCTACCACCCTTCCCGCTGCCTCTTTTTCTTCTACGGACACTTACCTCTCTCGAAAAATCTAGAAAGGCTCAAAGAGACACTGCAGGGCGTTGAGAAAATAGCGCTTCTCCCCCCTATTCCAGCGCAAACGCGTTTTGATGCGCCTATCTTCACAACAGAATTCTACCCAATTGCGCCGGGAGAAGACGCTGCGAAAAAAACGATCGTCTCTATCGGATTTCTCACTGCGACCATCTACGAGCAAACAGAGCTCCTCGCTCTGAATTTGATCGACTACTTGCTGACCGACACGGATGTATCTCCCCTGAAACTCGCTTTGATACAGTCCGGACTCTGCACGATTGCCGATTCGGCCATCGATCTAGAGATGAGCGAAGCTCCTTGGGTACTCGTCTGCAAAGGCTGCGATGAAGACAGCGCGGAGAAAATCCACCAAGTGTTCCGATCAACGATCGAACAGCTCATCGAGAACGGGTTCGATCCAGAGGAGATTGAGGCATCTTTGCACCAGCTCGAATTCCAGCGCTCCGAAATCGGTGGAGACGGCGGTCCCTTCGGCCTGAGCCTCTTTTTCCGAGCAGCTCTAGCCAAACAGCACGGAGCCGAGCCAGAAAGCGCACTGCTCATCCATTCACTCTTCGATGATCTCAGAGAGCGCCTTGCCAACCCCGACTACCTCCCCGAACTTCTGCGTCGCTACTTCCTCGACAATCCTCACTTCGTCTGCCTCACCCTCAAACCAGATGCAACACTCGAACAAAAAGAGAGAGAAGATGAGGAAAAAGGGCTGCATCAGCAGCAATCGCAGCTGACGGAAAAGATGATCCAGGAGATCCTCGACCAGGAAAAAGAGCTCGCGGACTACCAATCGCAAGTCGAGCACCAGTCTCTCGACTGTCTGCCAAAAATCTCTCTGAACGAAGTCCCGAGACAAGCTAAAGATTACTCCCTGACATCCCAAACTAACGGACCTGTAACGGTTGTTCAGCACGAATGCTTCACCAATCGCATCGTCTACGCAGACCTTGTCTACGATCTGCCCTTCATCGAAAAAGAAGACCTCTCCTATCTTCCATTCTGGTCTCTTTGCATGACTGAAATCGGTTGTGCCGGCCGCAACTTTGCTGAAATGCTCCAACTCCAGCAATCCGCTGTAGGAGAGCTATCCGCCTCGCTCGCTCCCTACATCTCTAACGATACCCCGGATCTCGTCCAGCCCTCGCTCATCTTCAGAGCAAAAGCACTCGACCACAAGAGCCCGATGCTCCTTGAGCTACTCCGAGACTACTCCCTCTCGGCAAATTATCTCGATGCCGACCGCATCAAAGACCTGCTCTCTGAGCACGCCACCGCCCTTCAAAACAGAATGCCTAGAAAAGCGATTGGCTATGCTGTGCAGATGGCACTGAGCGGCTTTTCCAAGCCAGCAGCACTGCAGCAGCAGTGGCAAGGCCTCCCCTATTATCAGTCTGTACTCAAATGGGCCTCCTCCTTCGATGGGCTTCCGGAAACACTCGACAGACTCTACCATTCGCTTCTAGGCATGTCAGCGCCGACCCTCGTGCTCTCCTGTGCAGCAGAAGAGCGCTTCGATCTCGATCGCCATCTCAACACCATAGCCCCCTCTTTCCCGGCAAAGAGCGGTCCTATTTGGCAGACAGATTCGATTCCTCTCGAGCCCGTTCATTCACAAGGAAGAATCATCGCAGCACCGGTCGCCTTCAGCGCTTTTGCCTTCGATACCATTTCCTATTCGCATCCAGACTCACCCGCACTGATGGTGGCAACCGATCTCTTTGAAAACATCGTGCTGCACAGCGAAGTGAGAGAAAAGGGCGGAGCCTATGGCAGCGGCGCGAGCTACATACCAGCGACAGGCCACTTCTACTTCTACTCCTATCGAGACCCACATCTATCGCGCACACACGCAGTATTTTTGAAGGCGATCGATCGCATTGCATCGGGCAAATTCAATGCACGTGAACTTGAAGAGGCGAAACTCGGCATCCTACAGGATCTCGACGCACCGCTATCTCCAGGCCAACGAGCCAGATCAGCCTATAGCTGGCAGCGCACAGGACGCACCTACAAGCTCCGCGATACGTGGAGAAAAGCGATCCTTGACTGCACAAAAGAGCAAGTCGCCGCAGCCGTTGAGCAGTACCTCGCCGCGAAAAAAGAGCAGGGAGTGTTTGTCTCTTTTGCCGGAGAAGAACTTCTCAAAAAAGAGGCGAAAAAAATGCCATTTGCCTTTGAGATCTACTCCGTTTGATTGCTATACTTACATTTTCAATACGGGAGTGTAGCCATGATCAAAACGAGAACTCTATCTGTTGCAGTAGCAGCACTATTAAGTGCTGCTCCTCTTTCCCTTTTTAGCGAGTCGAAAAACATCGCCGCGAGCAAAGGGATCAATCTTCTCGAACAGACCTCTCAAACCTTTACGCAGATCGCAAAAAAGGCGATGCCTGCCACCGTCTTCATCAAAGTACAACAGCAGATAAGCGAACAGGCGCCGCAACTACGCCAACAGATACCCAACGAGCTCTTCAGCGATGAATTTTTCCGCCGCTTTTTCGGAGCCCCTCAAACCCAACAGCAGCCCCAGCCGCAGCAGTTAGCGAATGGCTCGGGATTCCTAGTCAGTGCTGACGGCTACATCGTCACTAACTACCACGTGATCAAAGAGGCTGGCCAGATTACCGTCGTCCTCAATGATGGACGCGAATTTACAGCAGCTATCAGCGGCACAGATCCTCGCACTGATCTGGCCGTGATCAAAATCAATGAAACTGAGCTCCCCTACCTGACGTTTGGTAACTCCGATCAGTTGGAGATTGGGGAGTGGGTCGTTGCGATCGGCACCCCATTTGCTCTTGAAGCGAGCCTCACAGTGGGCGTTGTTAGCGCAAAAGGACGCCAAGACCTGGGCATCACCTCCCTGGAAGACTTTATCCAGACAGATGCTGCGATCAATCCGGGCAACTCGGGAGGCCCTCTACTCGATCTCAGTGGAAACGTCGTTGGCGTCAACACCGCCATCATCAGTCGCAGCGGCGGCTACATGGGCATCGGCTTTTCGATACCAAGCCGTATGGTACAGCACGTGATCGACCAGATCATCAACAGTGGAACGGTACAGCGCGCCTATCTCGGGATCATCTTACAGCCGATCGACAAAGATCTGGCAGATGCTCTGGGACTAGAGCAAGCACAAGGCATTCTTGTGTCTGAGGTGATGAAAGATTCTCCTGCCTCCAAAGGCGGCCTGCTGCAAGGTGATGTGATCGTGCAGTACAATCAGAATTCTGCAAAGAACGTCTCCAAACTCCGCAATGAGATCGCGATGATGAGCCCGGGCGATGAGCTTAGCCTGAAGGTGCTGCGCAACAACCGCCCTATTCAGCTTAAAATCGGCCTCGGCGGTCAAACAGAAGTAGAAGTTGTCTCAGCTGAAACCGTTCAGAAGATGGGACTGGAAGTGGAATCGATCACACCTGATCTAGCGGCCAAGCTGAATATCCCAGCAGATCTGCAAGGCGTTGTCATTACAAGCGTCAAACCGGGCTCTCCTGCACAGGCAGCTGGCTTAAGACCCACCTTCCTCATCACAGGAGTGGCGATGAATTGGAATGAGCCGAAGCGTGTGACCAACAGCGATGAATTCAACCAAGCCTTGAAAGAGGCTGGAAACCGCAAGCACGTGATCCTGATTGTGCGCCATCAGAACTACCAGCGCTACTACACGATGAAGATCAATTAAAAAAGAACAGGATACGCTGCGCTAGCAGGATCGCCTGCGGCGCAGGATATGCAAGATAAATAGTCCTATCCTGCCGCCGCAGGCGATCCTGTCTATCCTGTTCTTTTTCTTATTTCAGTAAGTGTGGACAGCGCAATCATTGACCTGAGTGATCAACTGCAAAATGCGGTCGATCAGACTCTGTGCGCGATGCACCGAAAGTCCCATCTGTAAAATCTGATACAGCGTCTCTCTCTCTTCTAAAAAGAGACTCGCCGTGTCCGCATACAGAGTCTGGGAAAGCGCCACTGGATCGAGCTGCCACTTGCGCTCGATATGCTCAATTTGCAATTCTATCGATTCGAGCTGGGCGTCGCAGAGATTGGCACGTAGATAGTCTACTTCGTCTTGACTCTTTTCAAGCGCACGCTCTGCCATGTCTAGCTTCTTCTGCAAGACAACGACTTTCTGTTTCTGCTTGCGATCATACCCTGATAAAAAAGTGGTCTGCCCATTGATCTGTTCACGGACAGTGCAAGACGACACAAAAAGACAAAGGGATAAGACGCAAAAATTTTTCATATAAAGAGACCCGTTTAGCAGATGTCTGTGATAGTCGGTGCAAACTGATAGCATTCTGAGGACAAATGTGCAACTAGTTAGATTCTTGGAACGCTTCCAATTTCAAGAGACTGCGCTTCAGAGCGGCGATTGTTTCAGGTGCGGAGAGATCTCTTGTTTCAGCATTGAAATTCAGTGGCGTGAAACAGGGTGCGATATACTGCTTCAACCGGAAATTGACCCACTGGTTCTGATGATTCAGATCCCTCTCAAGGTAGCCATACATGCTTCGCGCCTCAAAGGGCTTGAACAAACCAAAGAATGCAGCTCCTAGCGCCGCTACCCCATAGATTGGAGTGCGGAGAGTGTCACAAATCGCTGAGTAGGCCTTTGAAAAATGCCTTTTCCCCTCTTTCCAATGCACTAGAGCAGCGAGTGTGTGAAAGATCGCTCTCGTTACATGGCAAATTGTTCGGGCAACAATAGATAAGGGCGTCAGAAACAGCAAAACTGCACATTTTTTCCGGACCAAGTTTTTTGAGTTGTCATTGTAGACATAACCTGTCTTGTGATCGACCACTAGCTTATGGATCTTATCATGCAATGTGAACGTGCTGGTTCCAAAACGAGCTTCCGGCTTATGGATCTCAAATCGTGGGGCTACCTCCGGAGAGAGAATTACTTCTGATAGTTCGCCATCGGGCTTTCCGATTTTCAAGAGTGTGATCTCTTCTGCAATCCCCACCCTGTTGCTCTTCAAATAAGGTAGCATCCACTCTTCTTTAAAATGAGCCGTACCTCGATCTGGATCGTATAGAACGGTTTGCCCATCTTCCTGCTTGATCAATGCACAGAGATGACCAGGCAAGCTGAATAGATAGCTACCAGGAGCCAGACTTTCAAACTGAGACAACATCTTCTCAGGTCTCATTTTCCATTCGATCGATTTGGAAAACTCGAGGCCTAGATGCTTGGCTGTAGCTTTTCTGGCATTGAAGTGTACTTGCCTTCCTGAAAGATCGCTTTGCTTAGGAAAACATTGATGGTAGAGAGCTGAGGTGCGCGCGCATGCGAGATCCGCTCCCAGACTCATTTTCTGAGCGATTGTCTCAACAGAACCTTCCTGTTGAGTCAGCTGCAAAAATTGAAGCGACATAGCGGCGCAATGGTGCGTACTCTTCTCTAGAGACGCACGCGCTGCTTCCACGCTCAAACGATTCGTGGAAGGGGCGATCAAGTCCTGCTTCGGGATCTCAAATGAGGGACTCGTCCCCCTACACACCGTTCGGCAAAATAATTGAAGTGGATTCATGCTATCTTAAGCAGCACTTGCAAAGTTCTGCGC
>JAJFMM010000069.1 GCA_021772165.1 Chlamydiota bacterium
AAGGTCGCTTGCAGAATATTGATCTCATCGATGCGCGCTGCAGAGATGATTCCAACGCCATAAGCGATTGTAGGATCTGAGGTGAGCGTTTCATAGAGAGCATCTCGAGCTTTGGCTCCGAGCTGCTTGCTATCGTTGAGGCGATCAATGAGTTTGTCGGAGGGTAGGATGCAAGCGGCGGCTACGACGGGTCCGGCTAACGGTCCTCGACCGGCTTCATCAATACCGGCAATGGCCTGAAATCCACGGTTACGCAAGCGCGATTCGTGAAAGGACATGCCTAAAAGTCGTTCGTGCTCTTGAAATATACTCTGCATCTAAAACCTTCGTTTTTAGATGCAGAGCGTAGAGCTTCAGACAATAAATGAAAAGATTTACTGAGGAGATTCTTCTTCTGGAGGCGTCGACTCTGGCTGAGCTGCTGGTGGCTCTGCTGGAATAGCTTTCTTCTTCTTCGCCGTCGCAAGGAATTGCTCTTTAATTTTCGTCGCTTTTCCTGACTTCCCTCTTAGGTAGTAGAGCTTGGCTCGGCGTACTTTGCCGGAGCGCATAACTTCAACTTGCGCAATACGGGGACTGTGGAGAAGAAAGACTCTTTCCATGTTCGATCCGTGTGCGTTGCGGTAAAGGGTAAATGTTTCAGAAAGACCGGTGCCCTTCTTTGCGATAACGACGCCTGTAAAGGCCTGAATTCTCTCTTTGCCACCTTCAACAATGCGTGTCTGCACTCGGATAGTATCTCCGACACTGAATTGCGGTGGTGTTTGCTTGAGATAGGATCTTTCCAATTCTTCGATGACTGCTGTACGACTCACGTCTCTTCTCCTTTGACTAATTCGGGCCTAACCCGGATTGTTTTATTCATTGCTTGTCTGTTGCGCCATTTTCCAATTTCTTGATGGTTTCCCTGGCGCAAAACTTGCGGGACTTCCATTCCCTCGAACACTTCGGGGCGCGTGTAGTGTGGGGCGTCGAAAATCCCCTTTTCAAATGAATCGTTCTCCACAGCCTCGGGATGACCGATCACTTCCGGTATAAACCGAATGACCGCATCGACTAGTACGATGGCTGCCGCGCATCCATTTGTCAGCACGTAATCGCCTATACTGATCTCTTCATCGACTTCTTTTTCAACTACTCTCTCATCAATGCCTTCATAGTGCCCACAGAGTAGGATCAGATGTTCCTTTTCTGCTAGCTCTTTGCATTTGGCTGCATTGAGTGTCTTCCCCTGCGGCGAGAGGTAGACAACATGGGACTTTTCTCCCTTTACACTTCGGATCGCTCCTGCCACTGGCTGGGGAGCCATCACCATTCCAGGCCCGCCCCCAAAAGGGCGGTCATCGACCTTTTTATGCCGACTCTCTGAAAAATCGCGGATATCGATCAGATCGATCTCAATCAGTCCACTCTTCCTAGCTCTGCTGACGATACTTGTATCGAACGGCCCCTGAAAATAGGCGGGAAAGAGAGAGAGAATATCGATCCGCATCGGTTCGCTTATTTCTTGTTGCGCTTTGCTCTTGCCTTATCGCGGCTAGCAACTTTTTTTGCTGCCATCTGCTTTGCGACGTCAGGTGCTGCGCGGCATACAAGATTTTTTACTCGGTCGCTGATTTTCGCGCCGTTGTCCAACCAAAATTGTAGACGCTCTGAGTTGAGCTGTACGTTCTTGTCATTTTCAACTAGAGGGTTGTACCAACCTAGTTTTTCAATGTATTTTCCGTCGCGGGGTGTACGCTCGTCAGTAACGACAACGCGGAAGGTTTGCCTGTTTTTGGAACCTTGCTGCCTCATGCGGATTGTTAACGCCATATTCAAATTCCTCTGTTTTCGACCTACCCTATTTGGGTGGCCATCCCATGTTCATCATATCGTTCAGGCCCATCTTTTTTGCCTGAGATTTCATATTCGGCATGCTCTTGAAAAGCTGCTTTACCCGTTTGAATCCTTTGACCATCCGGTTTACATCGTCTACGTGTACACCGCTTCCTGTTGCGATGCGCTTGCGCCGGCCAACAGAGAGTTCGTCTTTCTCTTGCCGCTCTGATGGCGTCATGGAAAGGATAATCGCTTCGAGTTTCCCGAACTCTTTCTCAGAGAGATCTAGATCTCCGAGTGAGCTCATTCCTGGAATCATCTTCAGGATGCTCTTGAAGGAGCCCATTTTCTTAACCATGGACATCTGCTTCAGGTAATCCTCATAAGTGAAGGATGCCTTTCGCAGCTTCTTCTCAAGTTCTTCGCTCTCTTTTTCGTCGTAAGTTTCCTGCGCCTTCTTCACCAGGTTGATCACATCACCCATGCCGAGGATACGGTCGGCCATAGAGCGAGGATTGAAAACCTGTAGATCGGTCGTTTTCTCTCCGACACCTTCAAACTTTAGCGGCTTCTTGGTCACTTCACGGATCGAGATGGCCGCTCCTGCGCGGGCGTTACCATCGAGCATCGTGAGGATCGAGCCTGTAATCTGTACACGCTTGTCAAATTCCGCGGCTGTGCGGACTGCGTCTTGTCCTGTCGTCGCATTCGCAACAAAGAGCACTTCGCGCGGCTCTAACTCTTTTTTAACTTTCTCCAGCTCGACCATCAGCTCTTCGTCGAGATGTAGGCGTCCTGCCGTATCCACAAGAAGAATGTCGTAGCCTTCTGCTTTCGCTGTCTCCATCGCTTTTCGAGCGACTTTCAGAGGGTTGCTTTCACCAGGCATTGTAAAAACGGGCACGTCGATCGCTTGGCCCAATTTTTGCAGCTGCTCGATGGCAGCAGGTCTTTGCAGATCGCAAGCGGCCATTAAGATGCGCTTGTGACTTTCCTTCTTCTGAATATGCAGCGCCAGTTTGGCGCAGGTCGTCGTTTTTCCGGAGCCTTGGAGGCCACAGAGCATGATGATGGAGAGCTTGCCATTGAGATCGAGGCTCTCTTCCTCAGTTCCCATGAAAGCTGCCAGCTCTTCATGAACCAGCTTGATGAACTGCTGTCCCGGAGAAACGGACTTCAGAACCTCAGATCCAACGGCTTTCTCGCGTACGCGCTTGACGAACTCGCCGGCCACGCCATAGTTGACGTCAGCGTCGAGCAGAGCGAGGCGTACCTGCCTTACCGCGTCAGACATATTCTCTTCCGAGAGTACTTTCTGCCCGCGTAGGCTGGAGAAGACAGATTGAAGCTTGTCGGTCAGTCCCTGAAACATATTTTTGTTAAGGCCAAAAGGGTTCTTTTTAGAGAAATAGAATAAAGGAAAAAATCATTCGATTTCAAGGAAAAAGAAACGGTCTTTCTCGGCCCAGTCTTTTAGGAGCCTACTCCGACGCCACGGCAATGGACTAAAAATTTCTTGAACAGCCGGTCCCTGCCCCTCTCCGATCTCAAAAAAGATCTGAGCGCCGGGTCTTAAAAAAGGAGGAAGTTCGCGGGCAATCCTCTCGTAAAATTCCGTTCCCCTCTCTCCGCCAAGAAGCGCCGAGCGCGGCTCAAAATCGCGTACTCCGGGATCCAGCTCCTCATATTCTTTTTGTGAAATGTAGGGAGGGTTACAAATGATGAAATCCGCCGTTTCTCCAAAAAAAGGCTCTAAAAGATCTCCTTGTCGGAAATCAACCTCCAAATTATTTGCCTCAGCGTTCTTTTTAGCCAAGGCCAGAGCTTTGGGGCAAATATCGGAAAGGGAAACGCTCAGCTCGGAAACTGCCTTCTTCAGACTCAGGCCAATGCAGCCCGATCCGGTGCATAAATCCCAAAGAGTGCGACCTGAAGAGGGCCTTTCTTTGATTCTTTTAGCGATGAGATCGACGAGAATCTCCGTCTCCTGCCTTGGAATCAGCACATCTGGCGTAATGGCGAGCTGACAGTGATAGAATTCGATCTCTCCGAGGATCTGCTCGAGAGGCTCTCCAGTTGATCGGCGCTTGAGCAGAGAGCGCATCTTTTCCAGATCGGTTTCGAAGAGCGGGCGATCGTGCTGCAGGTAGAGGTCCATTCTCTTCACACCCAAAACCGAGGCGAGCAGCTCTTCTGCAGAGCGTCTTGATCGGTCGAGCTTTTTCTCAGAGAGAAAAGCTGTGGAAAGAGTCAGCACTTCTGCAATCGTCTTCACTCTTTGAGTTTCTCCTGATAGAAGTGAGAGACCAGAGGGCTCGTTAGCTCATCGAGATCGCCTTCCATAATCCGATCGAGTTTATAGAGAGTCAGATCGATGCGATGGTCTGTGATGCGGTTCTGAGGATAGTTGTAGGTACGAATTCTCTCAGAGCGATCGCCGCTGCCGACCTGAGTCGATCTCAGCGCCGCCATCTCTAGATCAGCTTTGCGCCTCTGCTCTTCTGCGATTTTAGCAGAGAGAAGGCGCATGGCTTGATCTTTGTTCTTGTGCTGGCTCCTCTCAGCTTGGCAAGCGACGACGGTGCCGGTTGGCAAGTGAGTGATCCTAACAGCGGAATCGGTCGTATTGACGTGCTGGCCACCAGCTCCTGATGAGCGATAGGTGTCGATCCGAAGATCTTTTTCATCGATATCGATCTCTTCTTCGCTCGGCTCCATGAGAACAGCGACGGTCACAGCCGACGTGTGCACTCTACCCTGCGTCTCCGTATCAGGGACGCGCTGCACTCGATGACCCCCTGCCTCAAACTGCATCAAGCGAAAGACAAACTGACCGGACATAGAGAAGATATATTCTCTGTATCCACCCAGATCTGCCGCCGAAGTAGAGATCACTTCCGTCTTCCAGCCCTTTGCATCGGCGTAGTTGCGATACATGCGGGCACAGTCTGCTACAAAAAGCGCAGCTTCTTCGCCCCCAGTGCCGGCTCGAATCTCTAAGATGATGTTTCGGCTATCGCGAGGATCGGGAGGCACGAGAAGAATTTCTACCTTCTTAAGTAGTGCGGGTTCCCTCTCTTCGAGCTGCTTGAGATCGTCTCGAACCATCTGCAAAAGATCTGGATCTTTTTCAGTCTCAAGCAGATGGCGATTCTCAGAGACTCCCTTCTGAACAAGCCGGTACTCATCCCAGATCTCCTTTAGTTCGGAAAGCTGAGCATGCTCCTGTGTCAAGAGACGATAAGACTTCTGATCAGCGACCGAATCGGGCTGACCCAGAGCTTGCTCGACCTCTTGGAGTCGAAGCAAAAGCCTTTGGATTTTTTCTTCCATGGGAAGAATTCTTACTTCTTCTTAGGTTTGAGTTGGGCTTTTTTAGCTTCTTCTTGCTTTTCCTGATCCGCTTTAGACTGCTCACGTTTGCGCTCATATTTCTTCGTGAACTTGTCAATACGACCCTCAGTATCCATAAGTGAGGTCGATTTTGTGTAAAAAGGATGAGAAGCTGAAGAGACAGGAACCCGAACGAGCGGATACTCTTTACCTTCAAATGTTTCTGTTAAATCTGAACGCAAGGTACTACCGATCAGGAAGTTAGTTCCCGTAGACGAGTCTACGAAGAGGACTGGGCCGTATGCCGGATGTGTATTTTCTTTCATGAAGCTCCTATAGAATACAATACAATTTGCGTTAAAAGCATACCGTTGCGCTGGCAAAAAAACAAGTTTTCTCACAAAATCGTGAATATGGACCCATCCAACAACCGCTATACCCCTGAGATTACACCGCCCTCTTTAAGAGGATTGCTCTTTGCATTGGGATTCGGAGGCATCTGCTCCGGACTCTTTTTCAAAACCGCCACCCAAGCCTTTGGACTCTCCTACACAGGAATCATCCAAGGAAAGCTTTGGCAGCTGGTGACCTATCCGTTTGTTTTGGGAGGTCCCCTCAGCTGGTGGTCGCTTCTGATCCTATCTTTAGAGGTGCTATTTCTCTGGGTCTACAGCGCATCGATCATTGAGCAGAAGGGTTCAAAATCCTTTCTCTTCCTCTTTCTGGGCTCGACGGTTTTTGCAGGGCTAGCGACGCTAGGCCTCCAATCCCCGACAGTCCTAATCGGAATGGCTCCCCTCTTCCTTGCCATCATGGTCACTTGGATGCAACTTCACCCGGGAGCCACCCTACTCATCCTGGGGTTCTCCGTGAAAGCGAGCGTGCTCATTACAGGTTTTATTGGATTCGATCTTCTTATCCATTTTTCCCAGAATGACTGGACCTCTCTGGTTGCGAATGGCAGCGGCGCCCTTTTTGGTTACCTCTACTACAAGCTCCCCTTTCTCACTCGAAGCAGATCAAAGACGCTGCAACGAGCCAAAATCTACGACATTCGCTCAGGCAGACCTGTTCTAGATGACGCGAAATTCATGGATGCGATGCTTGCTCGTATTTCGCTCAGCGGGGAAAACTCCCTCTCTGAGGATGAGAAGCGACGGATGCAGGAGATTTCGCAAAAAAATCGCCTGGAAGAGAACAAGTAATCAGCAATTAGCTCGAAGGAGCGCTGCTTGAGCTACCTGAAGACCATCTAAAATCCCCTCTTCATAACGAAAGTGGGGATGATTTTCGAGCTGAGGAAAATCGTTCGGTTGCAGAATATCATCCGACGTTGCAGTTGGAACAATGCGACGAGCTAGAGTCAGCAATTTCACTCTCTGCTGTTCTACGAGCTCCTGCATCAACGCGGCAATCTCACTCTCCATGTCTCTTCCTCTGCTTTTGAAAAAAAGAGCGCATCAGATCGGCTGCCTCTTCCTGCAAGATGCCGCTCGCGATCTCAACTTCATGAATTGGATGCTTCTCGGAAAAAAGATCGACCCAACTTCCATTCGCACCAACTCTGAGATCGGGCGCTGCCCAAACAAGCCTTTTAAGGCGCGAGACGAACATCGCTCCCGCGCACATAGAACAGGGCTCTAGCGTACAATAGAGTGTAGCATCGCTCAGACGCCAGTTCTCGACATGAGCCGCACCGGCGCTGAGACAGAGCATCTCTGCATGAGCTGTCGCATCAGAGAGGAGCTCGACCTGATTTCTCCCTCGCGCCACAATCTTATTGTCGACGACGAGAACAGCACCGACAGGCACCTCATCTTCATCAAACGCTCTCCTAGCTTCCTTCAACGCCTCTCGCATAAATGCAGCGTCGCGAAGGGACGGATCTGATAGCTTCTGCAGATCTAACGTCATACTTGCTTATCCAGTCGTTGCTGAAGAGAACGGATCTGCTTTTTCAGCGCCTCTGTATCTGTCTGATACTTACGCTGCACACCGGATAGCTTATCCTCATACTTCTCTTTCACTCGAGACGCTTCGCGCTTGTAGCGCTCCAGCTCTTTTTCGAGAGACTCCTGAGCACTCTCTTTTTTAGCTTCCGCTTGTTCATTCTGCAGCTCTTTTTCCGCCGCAGCCTGTAGACGCTCAAAAGTAGCCTCAGGGAAGACCACACCATTGATCCTTGAGAAGAGAAACGCATTCATAGCGCCGAAATTCTCAGCAGCACCCTCGAGCACCTGCTCAGATTCGCTCTCCGTCAACGACGTAATCTCAGAAAATTCTGGATTGATCGCAGCTAGGCGCTTGGCAAAGTGCTGATAAAGGTCACCATTTTTGAAAACCCAGCGATTCACGGCCCACTCTACGAGCTGCTCTTCTCCGGCTAGAAGCTCCTTCTCATAGACTTCAAAGATCTCGTCTTGAGTAATCTTTTTTAGAGGACGCGAGCCAAAATGTGTCTTGTAAAAAATTTTATCGGCACTGAGATGGTCAGTCTTGATATCCTTCTTGATAGCATGTAAAATTTGAGTCATCCAGGGCTGGACGAGGGTAAACGGATTATTTTGCATAATGAGGTCTCCTTTTAGGTGAAAAATATAGCAGGTGAGCTTTGAAAAACGCGACAAAAATCCCAGAGCCGCAAATGGTTGATTGCCTCTATTTAGATTTTAGGGTACAATCCATAGCGTAAACGCCTAAAACTTCACACGGAGAGCTTCCCCCAATGTCACTAGATAAGGGTACTAAGGAAGAAATTACCAAAAAATTTCAGTTGCACGAGAAAGACACCGGTTCTGCTGATGTCCAAATCGCTATTCTAACCGAGCGCATCGCTGAACTCACCGAGCACCTGAAGTTGGCACCGAAGGACCACAGCTCCCGGCTAGCGCTATTGAAGCTTGTTGGCCAACGTCGCAAGCTGCTTGACTATCTTAACTCAACGGACACAAAACGTTACCAAAACTTGATCGTCCGCCTGAACCTAAGAAAGTAAAGAATTCACTGTACCGCACAGATGTGCGGTACAAGTCGCTGGAGATCGGTTCTCCAGCATTGATTTCAGGCAGGAGTGCAAGTCGTTAGAAAGCAGAAACAAGCCCTGGGGGTATTGTTTTAACCAATAGGTCTTCTTTCTGATTTCTATCTTCTCTGGATTCCATCCTCAAATCGCTCCCTCCAACCTTTCCTAATCCAAGGAATTCATGAATAAAGACTCAATTACAGTATCCGTCGGCGGCAAAACCCTGAAATTCGAATCAGGAAAAGTAGCAAGACAAGCCAACGGCTCCGTTATGCTTTATTGCGATGACACCGTCATCCTAGCAACAGCCTGCGCAGCCTCAGCGCCAAGCGAAGGCCTCGACTTTTTACCACTACGTGTAGATTACCAAGAAAGATACTCATCCGTTGGCCGTACAGCCGGTGGATTCATCAAGCGAGAAGGACGTCCGACCGAACGAGAAGCACTTGTATCGCGTATGATCGACAGACCGCTTCGCCCAATGTTCGAAGAGGGTTACTACACAGAAACACAAGTACTCTCCTACGTATATTCTTATGATGGCGTATGCACTCCTGACGTGCTGGCGATCTGCGCAGCTTCTGCAGCACTTGTTTTGAGCAACATCCCGCTCATCAAGCCGATCGGCGCTGTGAGAGTTGGATACCTGGACGACAAATTCATCGTCAATCCAACCATCGAAGAGATGAAAACATCGAAACTCGACCTCGTTCTAGCTGGAACAGAAGATGCAATCCTGATGATTGAAGGCTATTGCGACTTCCTTTCTGAAGAGCAAGTGATCGAAGCGATTGAAACAGGACACAAAGCGATCAGCGAAATCTGCATACAGCTTGGCAAATGGCGTGAAAAAATCGGCGCACCGAAAAATCGCAAAGGCCTCCGCGTCATTCCACAAGAAGCGAAAGACGCAGTCCACACCTTCTGCAACGACAGACTCAAAACAGCACTTCTTATCGCGGGCAAGCAAGAGCGCGACACGACGATTGGACTTCTTAAAGAAGAGATGATCGCAGAACTTCTACCTGAGACAGACGCTAAGTTCAAAAAGCATGAAGTCATGCCTATATTCAAGAGCTTACAAGCCTCTCTCATGCGCAACATGATCCTCGACAGCAAAAAACGTATCGATGGACGAGCGCTCAACGAAGTCAGAAATATTGATGTAGAACAGTCTATCCTACCTCGCACACACGGCAGCTCACTCTTCACACGTGGAGAGACACAAGCGATTGCAGTGTGCACGCTCGGCGGCGAGACCAACGCACAGCGCTACGAAGATCTACACGGCGATAAAACACGCCGTTTCTATCTCCAATACTTCTTCCCTCCCTTCTCGGTTGGCGAAGTTGGACGAATGGGGGCACCTGGACGCCGCGAAATCGGCCACGGCAAGCTAGCAGAAAGATCTCTCGCAGCTACGCTACCTAAACAAGAAGACTTCCCGTACGTTATCCGTATTGAGTCAAACATCACAGAGTCTAACGGCTCTTCTTCGATGGCCTCAGTATGCGGCGGCTGCCTAGCGATGATGGATGCAGGCGTACCGATCAAGCGCCCTGTTTCAGGTATTGCAATGGGCCTAGTCCTCGAAGGAGATCGCTTTGCGATCCTCTCTGACATCCTCGGCACAGAAGATGCTCTTGGAGATATGGACTTTAAAATCACGGGTGACGAGAACGGCATCACGGCATTCCAGATGGACATCAAGATCGAAGGCATTACGCATGAGATCATGAAAAGCGCCCTTGCACAAGCGAAAGACGGACGCGTCCATATTCTTCGCAAGATGCTAGAAGCTTGTCCTAAGTCTCGCGAAGAGATGTCAACATTTGCACCACGTATTGAAGTCATACAGATCAAGCCAAGTAAGATTGGCGTTGTTATCGGACCGGGCGGAAAGCAGATCCGAGCGATCGTTGAAGAGACTGGCGTACAGATCGACATCAATGATGACGGATTGGTTAGCATCGCATCGACCAACGGTGAGTCGATGGAGAGAGCTAAGCAGATCGTCATCAACCTTACCTCGGAAGCAGAGATTGGACAGACCTACCATGGAAAGATCGTCTCGATCGTTCCCTTCGGTTTCTTCGTCGAGATCTTCCCAGGAAAAGAGGGACTTTGCCACATTTCTGAGATCTCGCATCAGCGGATCCAGAATATCAATGACACCTCCTTCAAAGAAGGCGACAAGTTTGATGTCAAAGTGATCGACGTCAACGACCGAGGCCAGATCAAACTAAGCCACAAAGTTCTGATCGAACAGCCTGCGCATAGCTAAAAAATCTTCTTACGGGATTGGCTGCTCTTGCAACCAATCCCGTCTTTTCTTGCACAATCCCCCCTTAAGGCCTTATGGGGCAATTACTTATCGAGTTCTCGGTTAGAAATGTACAAAACTGCGCAATATTCGCCTGAGTTGCCTCAGAGTAATCTCTACTTCACTAGCGACCTTTGATTTCTTAAGTCGAGCAGTATTAACTTCTTTTAGGATCTCTAAACTCTGTAAGTCTTTTGTACTCGTTGATATGCAATCTCTCATTTTTCCGCATCTCATTTATAATCAATAACTTGTGTTTTTCAAAAAATAACGACTCTATATACCAATAATAAAGTAAAATAAAAGATTTTAAAAAATTATCAATAATGTTATCCTATTACAATCTTTAAAACTCAAACAAGAGGAAACTATGCCTATTATAAATATACCTAACCCTTCCAGCTCTCCAGGATACATCTCCACCTACGTGCAAGTGAATGAGTCTTCTGACGACTTCTGCTGTCGTTTGTTGTTCGATAGAAAAGTTTCGAACCAGCCGTACACACCCAAATCGTCAAGGAATGCGTATACGCCTACAGCTTATGAGAAGCGCGTATCGGATAACGAGAAACGTCGGATAGCGGAATGTCAGTTGAGGGACGCAAAGTATCCAAAGTTAGAGAAGGAAAGAGATAAGGCACGGTCTGTTTTTCTAAAAACAGATGTAGGCAGAACTGCTATGGCGAAACGAGATGCTGATATCGCGGCAGGAAAAGTTTTATGTACGAATACCGGCGAGTACTACAACACGGTAGGAAGAAAAGTTCCTAGTTACACTCCCGCCTACCCTCCCGTTTTAAATTCTTACCACTCATATAAAAATGCACTAATTGCTGATATCGCGGCAGGAAACATTTGGAGGGCGGAGAAGATCAACAGGCCCTCGACAGAGCCCGGCTTATACACCCCGGCAGGAAAGCACATTGAATTCTGGGGACCAAACAGTGCCTACATACCTAATAGTCACTACAATCCTAAATGTGATTACATAGATAAACATAACTTCCATCCTGAAGAAGATGAGTGCTGTGAAGGTTGCACTATATTGTAGTGCGCGCCGTTTTTCAAGGGGCGTTACTCAATGACTATTAATTTTTAACGCAAAGACGCCACGTCGTGAAGACGCAAAGATTATATATATTTCTTTGCGTCTTCGCGCTGTGGCGTCTTTCTATTTCGCGCGCATTGACTCGAATTGAGCGATTTTCGCATCGAAGGAATTCTTGGATAATACATCCGTTGTTTTCAGGACAGGCGTCGGGTTGCTCGGCAGCAGAAAAAGAATCGTCGGTAGATGCGTTACTCCATAGTGGCTGGCGAGATCGGGCTGCTCATCGATGTTGATCTTCACAAAGCGGATTCGGATAGTTGGCACTGGCCTCGCCTACAATAGGCGCTATTTTGAGGGGCAAGGTGAGTACCATTTTTGCTCCAGCGTGGACCCCGGACCATCGATTGCCTGCGCACGATGGTGAGCATCTTTGGCAATGTGCGCGGAGTCTTCCTGGAGAGCCGCTGGATCACAGTCGAAGAAAAAGCAAAGTCTCTCTAGCGATTGATCCCGGCAGCTCCTGAAAACATTTTCTTTTTTCTTTGGCTATCACCCACTCTGGGTGGCAGTTTTTTTGTCCCTATAAACTCGGCTTTTGCCGCCTTGTATTTTTACACACCGAATGAATGCTAAATAAATATCTAATCTTTTGAATAAATTTCCTCAGTCGAAGCACCCTTGCAACCAATCCCGTTTTTCCACATAATTCTCTCCTTATGAAACGTACACTTACTCAAGAACTGCCCCTCAGTATTGGCAAGACAGTAACCTTGCGAGGCTGGCTCAATACGACACGTTCCTTCGGGAAGCTAACCTTTCTCCTCCTCCGCGATCGCACAGGCATAGCCCAGATCGTCGTACAAAATCCCACTGAATCCAAAAAGCTATCCTCTATCCATCCCGGATCGATCCTCAAGATCAAAGGCACCGTCGCGTCTGCAAAAGAAGCCCAGCTTGGCGCAGAGATCCATGATCCAGAAATTACTGTCGAGCATGCGGTAGAGCAAGCGCCCCCGCTAGAATACTATCGACCAGAGATGCATAACGACCTCGACTTCCTCCTCGACCACAGACCCATCGCACTCAGAAACCGCAAAGAGCAAGCAATCTTCCGCCTCCAAGCAGAAATTGCTCACGCCTATCAAGTCTACATGCACGACACAGTCAAGGCCGTCGAATACTTTGCCCCGAATATCATCGGAGCCTCCTCAGAAGGCGGCGCCGAATTCTTTAACGTAGACTACTTTGGCTACACCGCAACACTCGCGCAGAGCAGCCAGCTCTACAAACAGATGATGGTCGGCGTCAACGAGCGTGTCTTTGGCCTGATGCCCTTTTTCCGAGCAGAGCCGTCTCACACCACACGCCACCTCTCAGAAGGCAAGCAGTTCGAGTTTGAGATGGGCTTTTTTGACCATTGGCATGAGATCCTCGACATCCAAGAAGGATGCATTAAATTCATCGTCGAAACGCTACAAGAAAAGTGCCAAGCCGATCTAGAAGCACTCGGCAATCCCCTCGTCCACTGCCCAGCAGAAGTACCCTTTCCCCGCCCGACCTTTGCAGAGGCGCAAGAGATCTACTTCAAGCGCACCGGTGTCGACGAGCGGCAAGAGCCGGACCTAAGTCCTGCTGCAGAAAGAGAACTCTGTGCCTGGGCCTTTGAGACCGTAGGAACAGACCTCGTTTTCATCACCGACTGGAAAACGGAGAAGCGCCCCTTCTACTCCTTCCCGAAGGAAGAGGACCCGACGCTCACTAACACCTTTGATCTGATCTGTGCAGGCACAGAAATCACATCAGGTGGACAGCGACGCCACACTCACGCATCGGTGATAGAGGGCCTCCAGCTAAAAGAGATGAATCCCGAAAACTTCGGTGACTACCTGAGCATCTTCCAAAACGGCATGCCTCCGCATGGCGGCTTTGGCATGGGCCTCGAGCGTCTGACCATGACGCTACTCAGATTGAAAAACATCCGAGAGGCTTCACTCTTCCCTTCCGACACCAAACGGATCGCCGGAAATAAGATGAAAGCTAAGATCTTCTTTGGCGGAGAGAACATCCGCAATGAGATCGTCCGACGCCTCCGCCACGACGAATTCGACTACCGCCACCTGACCCATGAAGCAACGCCCACCTCACAGGACTCTGCGAGAGTGCGAGGCACGAGCATGGAAGAGGGCGTCAAATCGCTCATCGTCCGCGGCAAAAGCAGCAAAAAGAACTACCAGTTCAATATACCCTCACACCTCAAGCTCGACATGAAAGCGTGCGCGCAGACTGTCGGAGAAAAGTGTGAATTCGAAGATCCCGCAGTAATACTCGAGCGCTTTGGGCTACCTATCGGAGGAGTCCCTCCCTTTGGGAACCTGCTCAATCTCGACAACTACTTCGACAGCCGCATCGTGGACCAGGAAAAAGCCGCCTTCAACTGTGGCGCGCAGACCGAATCGATCGTGATGAAAGCAGCAGATCTCCTAACTGTTAGCGATGCAAAACTCGGACACTTCGGCAAAGAATGAAGTGCCCCTGTCATAGTGACAAAGACTATGAAGCGTGCTGCAAGCCCTACCACGATGGTAAAGCACCGGAAAATGCGCAGTATCTGATGCGCTCGCGCTATGCCGCCTATGTACTAGGGCTGGCTGACTACATCATCAAAACGACACACCCCACCCATCCGCAATACACTCCCGACTTTGCTACCTGGAAAAAAGGGCTCGAGCAGCACGCAAAAGAAACTCAATTTACAGGCCTGACAATCCTAGAGTTCATCGACGGAGACGAGGTCGCCTTCGTCACATTCACCGCCCACCTCAAACAAGGCACGCAGGATCTATCCTTCACTGAAAAAAGCCGCTTTGTCAAAGAAAATGGCAACTGGCTTTATGAATCAGCTTCTTTCAATAAATAAATCTATCTTTTAATAAATCAACCGAATTGCTAAATTATCTCACCATTTAGCATGAATATAACTTTCAATCCGAATTTTCGGCAAAATCAGATTTTACAAGACAGCTCTCTGCTCTCAGGAGAGCATATGCAAAGAGTGGCAGACATCGCGCTGCCCTTTCTAAATCTCCATGCAGGTACTGCCCGCTGCCTCTCTCTAGGGATGGGCTCAGCCCGTGTCTGGACGCAGATCACAGATGGCAGCTGGAAGATGAGCGCTACGAGCGTCGCCATCTGCGCTAGAGACATCCTCTGCACAGGCCTGATGCTAGTGGCTCCGATGGGCGGAGTGCTCATCTCCCTGGCAGTGCGGATGGGAGAGCACACCTACAACCTAGCCATCCATCTTTCAAATAAAGAATGGAAAGAGTTTGGCAAAGAGCTACTCAGGCTTTCGAGCACAACGATCTACCTAGGATCGATCCTGACGGCGAATGCAGCGCTTCTCTTCGTCTCAATCACTACACAGGCACTGTTTGAGCTAGGAGCGAGCTTCGGCGCCTACAACGAAGGCAAATGGCCAGAGACGCTCTCTAACCTCCTTCTTGCGGCAATACGTCTGCATGGAGCCAGACCGCACTATTCCCGAGCCAAGCGCCACTATTTTGGAAAAGAGCTAACGCAATCAGATGCGATCCGACTGCTTGAGAAAGCGGAAGAGCTAAAAAAGCAAAACCCCGACCAGCCGATTGAGTTCGAAAAACTCCTTGAAAGTGAGAACTACTCCAATACGCTCCAAAACATCGACTACGCAACGGAAAAGAGACTCAGCTCATTGCGCTTCACTCATATCCAGTTCAAAGATTGTAACTTTACAGAAGCTGAGATTGAAAAAGCCGTCTTTGATACGTGCCGTTTTGCTAGAGACGACTTTACAGCTGCGCGAATCGAAGATACCCGCTTTGATCGCTGCCTCTTTGATCAGTCCAAATGGGTCGATGCGATCGTGCAGAGAACACTGTTTTCGCACTGCGCGATGAGAGACGCTGTATTCTACCGGGCAGATCTCAACGATGTGCGCTTTTCCCACACCAACCTGCATCGCGCCTGCTTCAACGACAGCACACAGAAGAATGTCCGCTGGAACAACAGCAACCTGCAAGAGAGCATTTTCCTCGGCGCAAAGACGCAAAACTGCACGATCAAAGACTCTGATTTGACCAACGCGGCACTCTGCGATGCAGAAGAGTCCCTGCAGCTAAAAGGAGAAAATCTCCTAGGAAAAACAAAACCCGTGGTCTCGATCACTTGGGAATTTGCCCATGAGAAGCACTACGCTAAAATCATCTGCGACAAACTCCGCCAAAACGGAGCGATGGTCTTAAAATACCAGGGCACCCCCGAGGGGATCGATGAAGACGCACTCTCGCTCGAAGTAACAGAAGGTCTATCTCGCCTGCAAAGCGAGGGGCTCGGAGACGCGCGCAGTCTAGGAGAAGCGCTGCTGCTCCAGGCAAAACCTGAGAGCCAGATCCATCAGCTCTTTCAAACAGCTGCCAAGATCGATCGTTATACCGATGCAGTCATGCTCCCCGGCGGCCACGACATTGAGCCGGAGCTCTACGGCGCTACCAGAGAAGAAGACACCTATACAGAGAGCAGCTTTAGAAAAAGTCTCTTAGAGATGGGAGTTCTCAAGCATGCAGAAACAGCAGACAAAAAAGTGATGGGCATTTGCCGCGGCGCACAGATGATCAACACCTACTATGGCGGCACGCTCAACCAGGACGTCGAAGACCACATGGGCGTTTTCCAGGAGATCTATCCAACGCCTCT
>JAJFMM010000070.1 GCA_021772165.1 Chlamydiota bacterium
ATAAACAGTTCTGTAGGTTTTCTTTCACATATTGGGAAGTTTTATTACCGCCGTGACCGTCAAAAACTCCAAATAACTGCACCGGATAGAATTTCTTTCCCGCCTCTAAGCCAAAGGAAGTAGCTAAATGCTCATCTTCCATCTGAGGCCTTCGTCCGATGTAATGGCTCACACCTACTTGATAGTTAGAAATTTTTGTTGATTCCGTAGTGATTCCGGAATCCTCTGGTGCCGGTAAGCATTTGAAGTATAAATCTTCGCGTTCATTCACAGCTTGATTTTGACAGCGATCGAACTGCTTTTTTAATTTCTCTTCGATCAATTTCGGATCTTCGATAATTCGGTGGTTTCTCTCCCATGTGATCTTCTTTTGAGCGGCCATTTTTTCTTCACGAGTAGGCGCTAGATCAGGAGGTGGCACTTCTTTTAGACAGCAGCTTGTAAAGCATCTCATAACGCGTTCGAGGCGAGTTTCATCAGGGAGGGTGGACGTGGTGACAACTCCTACTGGAAAGGGAGCCTGTTTGTAATATGTGGGCATTAATGTGACATTTAAGGGAGGTGTAGAAAAATAGATCGACATAAGTTTGATTCCTGTTGCAAAAAGGCGAAAAGTATGTGCATTGGCGCTGTTTAACTCAAGAAAAGAGCAAACAGCGGCAGGATGAATAGGATCGTAGAATTAGCTCTGCTTTTTGTGCAGGCGAACACTGTTGATGCCGAGGCCTGCAAAGATAATCAGCACGCCTAAGAGAGTCAGCCAGTGAATCTTTTCATGCAAAACGTAGACACCTAAGAGCATCCCGACGATCGGGACAAAATAGTTGGCGAAACTAGCAAAGGCAACGCCTGCCTGGCGAATCAGCAGGACAAAGAGGATATACACGAGACCTGCATTGACGGTGCCTAAAAGGATCATCGACCAGAAGGAGGCGGGAGTGAAGCGGAGCTGCTCAGGGTAGCCAAAGATGAGCCAAACCACGCCCATTTCAAGGACGCCCCAAAAAAGAAGATTGCGGGTGAAGCGCACCGGATGCACATCGGGAAATCTCCGGATCAAAGTGAGGCTGAATCCCCAGCTCGCAGAGGAGAGTAGGATGAGAATTTCCGGGCCAATTTCTCCCCACATATTTGTCATACTCGTAGGATGAACGATAAAGACAACGCCGATGAATCCAACGATGATGCTTAAGGCCTTAGAAAGAGTTAATTGCTCATTCGGGAGTCTTGTCAGGGCCGCAAAGAGAATGGCGAAGATAGGCATGGTGCCTAGCAAAATCGCTGCGATGGAACTGCTTGTTTCCATTTGTCCCAAGGGGATCACAATGCAGGGGGCGGCCTCAAAAAATCCGATCAGCGCATAGTGGTACCAGGTGATCTTGGGAGGGCCCATTTTTTCCTGCATCTCCATGTCCTCTTTGAGGAAAAAGGGAAACAGGGTCAGCAGGGTCAAAAAACCGATGAGTACGCGGCCGAATCCAATTGCGATGGCATTCAACGTTGTGAGGGCATACATGTTCAGGAGAAATTGCATGCCGAAAATGGATCCAGTTAGGATCAACAGTGCAAATTTCCCTAACAATGGTAACTCCCAAGAGCATCGATCTCTCTTGATAACTATCTGATTGAGAGAAATGGAGCAAGTAGTAGTTGAATCTAACCTGTTTAGTTTCTCGCTAGGCGGTGATGGGCTCTGGAGAAATGCTGTGCACAGATCGCTCCTTGGATGGAGAGTCCCATGATTTTTAGACACGATCAGACTTTCCAGCAACGGCAATCGGATAATTAGAGTATAGATTCTTGCAAAAGCTCCATAGAGGAACGAATTTTGCAATGATCATTTGAACCTAAACCGATTTTTCAGATTGTTTCGGGATAGTTTTTTTCTCTTGAATGTTCTTCTCCCTCTCTTGGAAAAAGCGATCTAAATGTGTCTTTGAAGAGAGGTATTCCCGTATCATTTCGTCAAAAAGATCCTTCAGTGTGCTTTTTTCCCACCAAGTAAGAATTTTCAACTTCTGCAGGTACTCTTCGCGGAGGACTACGGTCGTTCTGGACCATTCGTTGTTTATTTCAGGAGGAATCGTTGTCGGCTTTTCGGTCATGGCAATTGTCGTTTTAAGTGATAAATTTTAACATACTGATGAGAAATACACAACAAAAAGAAGAATTCGTCGATTGTGGGGATGATTTTTGCCGCTATTTGTTTTTACTAGCGGTTTTAAGGAACAAAATCTTCCTAGGAAAAGGGAGCGAATCAAGCAATAAGCAGAGTGAAAGGCCCGCGTTCAAAGCCGAGATGGGAATCTTTCCCAACTTCCATCCTGACTCAGAACAGCCTTTCTTCAAGGGGTTTAACATAAGCGCTTGATAGGATGACACGTCACTGATTTTCACCTGCTGCTTGCAGCGGTCTTTAGCAAGACCCAACTGGATCAGAGTGTGATAGGATGCCAGGATCGTACTGCTGGTCAATACAATGAGACAGCCTCGATGAATCCATTGCTGAAGTCCGTAGCGCTTTGACAAAATAAGGGAGGCTAGGCTACTTGCAATCAATAGGAAATGGATGCCTCTTTGCACCTGGCAAAGATGGCAGGGAGTGAACCGGAAATAGAGCTCAGCAATCAGGGAGAAACTGAGAGCCAGGCCGGAGGCAAACAAGAGTCTTTTGGTGCTGGCTCGTCTCATTTTCTTCCAAAGTTGGTTTGTTTAAACGTGTCGGATTCTTGGGAAGCCATTTGTGTTTCCTGTTTGAGGGGCGCTGTGGCTGGCGGAGGCGCTGTCTGAAAGAGTGAGGAGGTGAGTTGAACAACTTGGGATGTTCCTCCTCGAACCAAAAGCCAGGAGATCACCGGTATGCAAAGCAGGACGATGCAAGCGACTATTTCCAGGGTTCCATAGAGCTCGCTGCACTTGAGCGCTTTTTCTAAAGTCAAGCTCTCCATTGAGCCAAAAGGTTTACTACGAAAGTTCCAAAGAGAGGTAAGGAATAGATCCACAACGACATATAAAATCGGCCAGGTGAAGACCCAAAGAACCAGCTTGATCCAGGACAAAAGGATGCGAAATCCGAACGACAGGAGCGAAAGGATGATCATCAGAGGGAAGGACAAATAGAGCGCGGCCTCAAAAAATTGCTGTGAGGCAATCAAGGAAAAAGCGCCTAGGGACGCCAAACTCCGGCTCCCTTCTCTTTCCTTGAGAAGGTCGATCATGATTTTCTGTTGGATGAATTTTTGTTTCTCTTTGTCTTTCTCTTGGGATTTTAAAAGAAAAGAGGGGATCTCGTTTTCTTGAGCCAAAGTTTCAGTTTCCGCCTCGATCTGTTCCTTGATCTCCCCGATGGCCTCTTTGCAGGACTTCCATTGCGATCCGTCCTCGTCTTGAAAGAGCATTTTCCTCTTGGCAGAGCCTCTTTCCTGGAGGAATTCAAGGAGCTCCTTCTCTTCGCTTAGATCTTTCTTCGTATAGAGTCCGAGGCCAAGATCGCGAAAAACGCATTCACGGCAATATTCCCGTGCATTGGTTTCTAGCGTGGCGTCTTTGAGATAAATCTCTTTGTGGCGGAAAAAGTTTTTTTCTTCATAAAGAGATTTAACCCAAGGGTGGGCATCGCACGCTTTGGAAAACATTTCTTGCAGATTATGAACCGATTTGCTCGTTACGGAGGCGAATTTTCCGATAAAAAAGGGCGTTGTAATGGAGTCGGAAGGCTTTCCTTTCCCATCACTAATCGCAATAGAGGTCGTTGGAACCAGCAAGAGGGCTATGATAGCGATTCCCGGAAGGAAAAAGCTACGGATGAGAGGTTCGAACTTCTGCCTTAAAAAAGCCAGGCAAAGGGCGCAAAAGGCGCCGATGATCAGAGCCAGCTTAATGAGTAGTTTAAACGAGCTTTGAATCGTCGAGCTTCCCGTGCCATAAAGAATACTCTCCATTGCCTCAAAAACCTTTACTAGAAGCTCTTTTCCGCCGAAGGCATGAATCTGTGTTGCCGCGCCTGCAGACTGTTCTGCAGAGGCGGGCTCTGTGAATCCAAGTATCGTGCAAAAAAGCATGGGAAGAATGCCGATCATAGTCCTTTCTCGCTGTTTCTAAGCTTATCGTCCAGGCGGATCATGTGCTCAAGCGCACGGTCCTCTGCAGCCATTTTTTGATAATGTTCATTGTTCATAGCGGTTAGATCGTTCAAAACCTCTTGAACTTGGTTGATGTAGATATCGGTCTCGTAGCTATCGACCTGAGAGGCTCTCAGGGATTGAGCCGCGTGCAGCATTTCACGAGCAGCCTCTGAAACGAACTGCATCGCTCTTTCATAGGCCATTAGATCGGCATAGCGATCGAGAGCGATCTCTGCTCCATTTCCTTTATACTGCGTCATCAAGGTAATCCAGCTGCCGATCGGAAATGAGGTCTTCTCAAGAAGATCTGCCTCATTTTTGGAAAGAAGATCATCTGTTTTGAGCTTTTTTTGGATCCCGTTAAAAAGCTCGGAAATTTTGTCTTTTTCTGATTTCTCTGCCGGCTTTAAAGAACCCTGCTTGTTATCGCTTGTATAGGCATTATTCAATGGTTTACCTGATTGGAGAAGAGCCAAAATCTGCCTATGAAGGGGAGGATAGGTGTCGATGGTTTCTCCCTTCGACACGATGGTGCCGGTGATGTTGAGAAATAGCTGGCGACGAAAATCATCCTTAAGTCCCAATCCCGAGAGAAGGGTAGCCGCCACGTTGATGGGGTTGCTTTTGACTGGTTTTTTCAAGCGATAGGTTCTAGCTTCGATCATATCTGTGACATCCTTAATATTGGCGTCATTGACCAGAGCTTTTTCAGCCAGATAGGCTTTAGATCTTTGCTTTCTTGGTAAAGGACCGGAAGCATGTGCCGCGGCCATCTCACTGGAATAGACGTTGATTGCATTGATCTGATTGGCCCAGGTCTGGATCTGCTTGAAGGCAGATGAGACCAGAGGAGATACGGTTTCTTGCGAAAGGAGATGAGCATAGGCCTTTCCCCCTTTGATGCTTCCGAGGGCAGTTTCCATTTCTTCACTATTGGCTGCCCTGTTTCCCCCTGTGATGAAGTCGATAGATTCTGCATTTCCTTTGCTGCTTGGCAAGGAGACTCGATGGGAATGAGGGTGAAAGAGCGGCTTAGGAAGGCTACACTCTTTGGAGCCGAGATCATGGACTCCTATCGGAGTCTCTTCCTCAGCATCATCTCCAGAGTGATTGAACGTTTTAAAAAAATCATCGATCTCACCATTCAAACTGGATTCGAATCCGTCCGGCTGACTCATTGTTACGGAAGAATCATCCTGATCGCCATCTTCCCCAATAAAGCGATCATAAATATCGATGCCATCTTTGACAGCGTCGATGCCATCTTTCGCTTTGTCTATAACATCAAACACATCCCATGCGTGGGCTTTCCCGCATAAAAGTGCACAGCTCAATAGAATGACTCTTTTCATGGTTGCTGATTCTTCCCCATTAGTTCGATGTTATGCTGGAGTTCTTTAGTCGAGAGCATTCCTTCTCCAAGATACAGAACTCTATTTTGAAGCGGATCGATCGCATAAAAGGAGGGCGTTGTTTGCACCCCGATCTTTTCACTTAATCCGCGATCTGTTTCAACTTCGAGGCCCTCGATTGTGGTTCCGTCAAGAGAAAGAGCTTTCAGCTTCCAGCCGTTGTTGTGGCAAAATTCTTTAGCAGTTGTAGCAGCTTCGATAGAGCAAGGATCGTTCCCTTTGAAGCAAAAGAGGAGAAACATCTGATCTGAAATAGATTGGAGGTCTTCTTTTTGCGTTTCGACCTCTGCCCAGTTTTGAGCAAACAGGGCACTCTGGGCTTGCCAGCGATCGTGTTCTTTCTTGTATTCTCTCACGGTTTCCGGAGATGGCGTTAAGACAGCCGCTGCCAAAAGAGAGTTGAGGTTTTGCTTTTCCTCTTCGAGGATTTCTCGCGCCTCTTCACAGGTGTACTCAGGTCTCTTTTGATCTTCTTCTTCCTGGAAGTAGTACCAGCCTTCCATTTTTTGCTCGTACCAGGGTTCGGCAGTTCCCAATAAAATCAGCATCAGTAGCTTACTCAACATAGTTTCTCCCCTCAAAAGCATCTTTGAGTTGCTGCATGATCGTTTTTTGGAAAGCGTCATTGATTTGTTGTCCTGCAGGGGCAAAATCCTCTTTGGCTTCCGTGAGATTGAGATTGTTTAATCCCCCTGCGGATTCGATTTCTTCAGAAGTAAGGCCACGGCACTGTAGCTCACCGTTGAGCAACCACGAATCTTTCTCTCGGATTTGCTCCTGAGCGAGTCTTGAGGGCATGGATGTAAAACAGCAATAGCGATGCTCGGTTGTCTGATCGATTGGATCTCGTTTGGTGTCGACATAGATGCATCTTTGCTCTTCTCGCATCACAGCAAGCTCTTTTTCCTCTTGCTTGCACTCTTTCATCTGCTCTTCGATCTGATCCCCATCTGAAGAGCGATAGCAGCAATCTACCTCGGAGCCTATGCATCGGCACGAAAAGGGGGCTCCTGCATAGAGATTTGTCAATTCTCCCGTACTAGTTCTTTGAACACCTTCTTGGTGCATATTTGTAAAGAGGGACATCATGGATAGAACTTCCGGTAAGTCCGACTCTTTTTTCTCATGGTTGAAATAGTGATCGAATTCTCCGTTGAGTCCATAGATTTTCTT
>JAJFMM010000008.1 GCA_021772165.1 Chlamydiota bacterium
GATGTAAAGATCCCTCTCGGAGGACTCGTCTGCATCACCGGCGTCTCCGGCTCCGGCAAATCGTCACTCATCTCCGACATCCTGGCGCCCGCACTCGCGAATCATCTGCACAAAGCCCAATTGACCGTCGGCAAACACAAGAAAATCAGCGGCATCGAGCATCTCGACAAAGCGATCACCGTCGATCAATCTCCCATCGGCCGCACGCCTCGCTCGAACGCCGCCACCTACATTAAACTCTTCGACGACATCCGCGACCTCTTCTCCGAGCTGCCCATATCAAAACTACGCGGCTTCACAAAGGGACACTTTAGCTTCAACGTGAAAGAGGGCTCCTGCTCCTATTGCAACGGCCTCGGCTCCGTGCGCATCGACATGGATTTCATGGACGACGCCTTTCTCGAGTGCCCGCAGTGCAAAGGACAGCGCTTCGAGCCGGAGATCCTCGCCGTGAACTTCAAAAACAGAAACATCCACGATGTGCTGAACTCCAGCGTCGACGCTGCGCTGAAACTTTTCGACGCGCTGCCGACGATCCGCCGCAAACTCGAGATGCTCAAAAAAGTAGGCCTCGGCTACCTCACACTCGGACAGAGCTCGACGACACTCTCCGGCGGAGAGGCGCAAAGAATCAAACTCGCAAAAGAGCTCGTACGACCCACGACGAGTAAAACACTCTACATCCTCGATGAGCCCTCCACAGGACTGCACTTCCACGACCTACAAAACCTGATCGCCGTGCTCCATGAGCTGATCAACAAAGGCAGCACCATTCTGCTCATCGAGCACAACATGGATCTGGTGAAGATCTCCGACTGGATCATCGACCTCGGCCCGGAAGCTGGTAAAGCCGGCGGAAAAATCACCGGAGAGGGCACACCAGAAGCGATTGCAAAACTCAAAACGCCGACCGGCATCGAGCTCAAAAAAGCCCTCGGCAAGCAGACAATCTCAGACAGTGCACAAATCCGCCCTCAGAAAAAATCGCGCCAGACAATCGACATAAGAAATGCGTGCCAGAACAACCTCAAAGGCGTATCGATCTCAATACCGCGCTCGAAGATCAGCGTCTTCACAGGCCCCTCCGGCTCCGGTAAATCGTCGCTCGCCTTCGATACGCTCTACGCAGAAGGGCAGAGACGCTACGCAGAAACGCTGCCCGCCTACGCTAGACAAGCGATCAAGCAGCTGCCGAAGCCAAAAGTCGACGGCATTGAAGGCCTCTCACCCGCCATCGCACTTGAGCAGAAAACGGGCGGCCTCAATCCACGCAGCACCATCGGCACCATCACAGAGACCTACGACTGGCTGCGCATCCTCTACGCGCACCTCGGCACAGCGCACTGCCCCGAGAGCGGCGAGGTCATCAAAAGAGTCGATAAAGAGACCGTCGTAGAGCGCATCCTCAAACTGCCGAAAGGAGAGAAGATCCAGCTCCTCGCGCCACTGCCACCGCCTCGCAAAGAGAGCTTTGAAGAGATGGCCGACCGCCTCAATAGCGAAGGCTACATGCGCATCCGCCTCAACGGCACCGTCCACCGCCTCGATGAAGAGATACCGTATGAAGCTCATCGCAAAAACGAGATCGCGCTCGTCGTCGACAGAGCCGTTGCGGACCTCGCCTCGAAAGAGAGACTCTTTGAGTCGCTCGACAAGTGCGCCAAGATCTCCGACGGTATCGTGATCGTAGCTAGAGAGAAAGAGGACATCGTCTTCAACCTCGCCTTTTACGCAGAGAAAAGCGGCAAATCCTATCCAGCACTGACGCCGCAGACCTTCTCCTTCAACGCAGCCGCCGGCATGTGCCTCGAGTGCCAAGGACTCGGCGCAGCCTACGGCGCGCACCTCGAAGATGAAAAGAGCGTGATGCGCCTCAGCGCATTGACCATCCTCGAGCGCTTCTGGTATGATAAAGGCTCCTCCTCAGCTCTCAAAGTCGCAGAGAAACTGTTCGTCGACGCAGGGATCGATCCGTATGAGCCGCTCAAAAAACTCACTAAAGAAGAAGTCGCCTTTGTGCTCAACGGCACAGAGACGCCGCAGTGCGTAAAGAACCGCTCGAACCTCGAGCTCTGCTGGATCGGGCTCCATCCCCTACTCGCACGCCTCGCAAGACTTGGCCGCACCGAATACCGCCAAGCGCTCCTCCCCTTCTTACGCGAACACACATGCTCCGCTTGCGAGGGCGAGCGCCTCAATCCACTTGCACGAGAAGTCACTCTCTCAGGACTCTCACTGCCCAAACTCTGCAAACTCCCACTCCAAGATGCAGCCGCGTTCATCAAAAAGCTCAAGCTCCCGAAAGCAAAGCAGGAGCTCCTCGGCGAGACCCTCTCACAAATCCAAAAGTCACTCAGCTTCCTGGTAGAAATCGGCCTGCACTACCTCTCACTCAATCGCACAGCACCGACACTCTCCGGCGGCGAGCTGCAGCGCATCCGCCTCGCTAGACAACTCGGTTCCGGCCTCACCTCCTGCCTCTACGTACTCGACGAGCCGACCATCGGCCTGCACCCGAAAAATAGCGACCAGCTCTTCGACTCCCTCACACGCCTACGCGATCTCGGCAACACACTCGTCCTCGTCGAACACGATCCACTCATCGTACAAAAGGCGGACTACCTCTTTGACTTTGGACCGATGGCAGGAAAAGATGGCGGCACCATCACAGCCCAAGGCACGATCAAAGAGATCCTCAAGAATCCGAACTCCCTCACAGGTGCGTATCTCAGCGGCAAGAAAAAGATCCCCATACCGAAAACACGCAGACCCTTTACACCCTGCGTCCGCATTGAAAACGCCTCGATGCACAACCTAAAAAACCTCTCGCTCGCACTGCCGAAAGCAGCGATCACCTGCTTTACAGGCGTCTCCGGCTCCGGCAAATCGACCCTGATGCGCCACCTGATCCGAGGCGCCGCGCAAATCTCCACAGCTTCTCGCAAGAAACTCGAAACCGTCGAGTATGAAGGCGCGCGCTTTACAGGCCTTAGTGCCTTTGAGAACGTGATCACCGTCGACCAGAGTCCGATCGGACAGACCTCACGCGCTGACGTGAGCACCTACACAGAGATACAGCCACTGATCCGCGCACACTTTGGGCAAATACCCCTCGCCAAAGCAAAAGGCCTACTCCCACGCCACTTTTCACCCAACCACCTCAGAGGGATGTGCCGCACCTGCATGGGCCTCGGCTACCGCACCGTCAACCTGCAATTCCTCCCCGCAGTGCGCATGACCTGCGAAGCGTGTAAAGGCCGCCGCCTCAATCCGATTTCGCTAGAGATACGCTACAAAGAGAAACACTTTGGCCAGATCCTCGAGATGCCCGTCCAAGATGCGCTCGACTTCTTCTCAGCGATACCGCGCATCGCCAAACGCCTCCAAACACTCGTCGACGTAGGTCTCGCCTACCTGCACCTCGGCCAAGAGATCGCGAGTCTCTCCGGAGGAGAAGCGCAGCGCCTCCGCCTCTCCCGCGAGCTTTCAAAACGAGAAATCGGTA
>JAJFMM010000071.1 GCA_021772165.1 Chlamydiota bacterium
AAGCGCATTAAAAAGATTCACCAATTTAAGTTGTTCAACCCTATTAACCGGTGTATTCCCAATACCTGGATTCCCAACAACAATCACCAAGCTCTGCGCCCTTGATATCGCAACATTAAGACGACGCCTATCGAACAGAAAATCCAATCCGCGAGGGGATTCATTGGCATCACTTGCACACATACTTAGGAATACGATGGGGGCTTCCTGGCCCTGGAATTTGTCCACACTACCAACCTTTGCCTTTTGGCCTAAGGCCTGTTTCAGCTTACTCACCTGATGGTTGTATGGGGCAACAAATAGCATATCGTTCCAGGTGACAGGCCGGGACTCTCCCGATACTTCTATCAGCTGCCTACCCAGCAATTCTTTTGCCATGCTGAGTATTTCTCCCACCTCTTCGTCAGAGGCTTGTGTATTCCCCTCATGATCCACAGCACAAAATAGGATCCCGGCATTCTTGTCGAGCAATCCCTTATAGTTTTCAGGTACTTCGATAATGCGTTTGTCATTATCCGGATGTGATTCGAGTTTGCCTTCATAAATATGCTGGCTAATGAACTGGTTGATCTCAGAGTGCATTCGATAGGTTGTACCCAGAAACACACCCATCTCATCAGAAATAGTAGGGCTGTCATGTAACAGATAGTCGAGTATTGATAAACCGCTTTCTACTGGATGGGTACCCTGGGAAGGTTGTCCCAATTGCATTTGATCACCCATGATAACCAGGTTTTTTGCAGAGCGACTCATCGCAATCAGGTTGGCAATTGCAACTTGCCCTGCTTCATCAATGAACAGGTAGTCCAGCTCGTCTGCCATATCATCCCGGGCAAAACCCCAGGCTGTTGTTCCGATTACACACGCTGGCTCTAAATCGTTAGCCAATTGAGCATTTTGAAGAATGCTAATGCCAGCCTTGCCAAGTTCTGGCTCTGTATCCCTGGTGCATACAAAGCTGGCGGCAATATTTTCTTCCTCACAATAACGTGCGGTGCTGAGCAGCAGGTTATTTATGGCCCTATGGCTATTACTGGTAACCCCTACCCTGGCACCTGATTTCACCAGCTCTGCAATAACGTGTTTGGCTGTGTAAGACTTACCCGAACCTGGAGGACCCTGAATGGTCAAATAGCTGTTATCCAGATTTTTCACCGCCTGAATGATTTGTTGGAGCCGTTCATCGGGCTCAGAGCCCGGTGCGATCGGACCTACGTGAGGTTCTTTGAAAGTGGGCTTCGAACGTTTGAGAAAGTCTATGATTGCACAGCGTTTCAGCCTGCCCGACTCGTATTCTGCAACTACCTGATCTATCGAATGGGGAATTGGGTCCGGTCCCACATAATCATCAGGCACTAAAGTAACAACTGGCGGTGGCTCCAGTTTCGTTTGCAATACAATGAGGCCGTTATCCAGATCACTTTCATTTTTGAGGAATTTGACCTTTGCTTTCTTGCCGTCATCCATTTCCAGGCCCAGCAGGTAGAATGAGTTGCTGGCTCCCTTAAACTCCTGGGCCGGATCAAAACGATATTCATAGGCCAGGTTGCGAGCTCTAGGCGTAGGTTTGAAGGCTTCACGTTCGGTTCGCTCACAAAGCGCCAGACAGTCCAGATCGTCCAACAATTCTTCGTGGTCGAGACCCAATCGATCGAACAAACGCCAGAATACAGGCTTGGCTTCGCGGCGATGAAACTCCAGAATCCAGGCAAGGTTTTCAGTAAGTGCTCTTGTCGAGGTGTCTTTTTCAGGCAAATGCTGCGCCTGTTCAAGTAGCCGATCACGCAACTGTGTACGCTCTGTGATCTCTTCTTTTACCTCGGGTTCCAGAACATCCGTTTTGCCCACATAGGTTATTCCATGCTTTGTTTGCTGGTCTCTCAGCCAGTCCACGAGTTCCTGGGTAGAGTCGCAATCGTCAATATTGTAATCGCGAATGTCATTGAGTATTCCGGATGTTTGCCAGGTGTCACCCTGTTCTCCAGCGGCATGCAGGTCACGCCACTGTTCATAAACCACAACCGAATCACCACCACTACCAACTTCTGTACCACGTTCTCCTCGATATAGATGTTCCACATTTTTGAGGGAGTAACGGGGCTCGCCAATCAGCACACCACCTTTAACCACTTTGTAGAGATCAACAAATACTTCATTTCGTAATAGCTGATCCACCTCATGCTCACAAATGCCATAACAGCCCATTAATTTGCGGCAAGCCGCGATTTCATAATTGGCGTAGTGGTAAATATGCATCCTGGGATCGCGCTGCCAACGCTCGTATACCCAGTTAATGAATTCAGAAAATGCCTGCGCTTCCTGCTCCCGGTTGTGTGCCCAAAAATCTCTGAATTTGCGCTCCCCACTTTCGTTGAAATAAGTGTTGCCCCACAAAAACTCCAACCCACCTTCATCAAGGGGATAACCTTCTATATCAAAGAATACGTCCAGTTGTGATTGTGGCGGCAGCAACGCAAGTCCATTTTTTTCACCATCGGCTGGTGGCAAAATTTCGAAGTCAGGTACACTTTGCCCCACGCTGGCTTTTTGGATAGTCGCCTGGGCCTTTAATCGCTGAAACACATTAGCATTAAGCTTGGGGATGGTAGTGAGCGAGGAGTCAACCAACTGCTGCATGGTCTCAATTCCACTTTGGTTCAGCCTTTTGATCTGGTTGCGGGTAATGGTTGCAACCTGAATCAAATGATCTCTTTCTTTGAGTATGGATTCTGCGTGTTCGCACCAATCTCCCCAGCTACTGGAATCTATAGGGTCCGGTTTGATGTCCGGGTCAAAATTTTGTTGCGCTAATAAAAAATTGTGTTTCAGGTTTTTGTAGTAGTGAAAATAGTCACTAGTTCTAAAAGTCTCTTCCTCTCCACTACCCAGCGCAATCGTAATATTATCCGGTCGTCTGCCCTGAACAGACTCCAGCATTTCTGCATAGCAGCACAGCTGGATTACGAAAGCAGGTTTGGTCTTTCTGGCAAGCTTGGTGTCCCAAACTTCGTAGTGGTAATCGCCGAAGTCGCTATCGCCTGCTACTTTGACCAGAAAATCTGCATATCCGGAAAACTGATCATCCTGTAGACGCGCCTGGACAATTACATCTACGCCCTCACGCATTGCTGCCAAAGTCAGGCTGAATTTTTCATCAAATGATGCACCTGCTATTTTTATTACCGACAAGCCCTGCGCTCGAAACTCTTTCTCCACTGAATCTTCATGTGCGTAACCCTTTTGTTGAAGCATAGCCATGAACGGATCTTCCGGATCCTTATCGGGTGCTTGGCCGGGCCGCTCTATAAGGTATCGATCCATCCAGGATGCGAATGGGCTCTCCATATACCGGGTAAGATCAGAGGGCGAGTAGTGGAACTTATCGTGTTTTCTAAACATGTTGAGTCAACATTATTAGGATGATAGCGATTCCTATGTCCCGGATACTTTGTGCCTTAACCTGGCTACTCAATGCGAAAAGGAAACGCCTTTCCTTCCACAGTAAGCGTCGCACGTTGACCATAATGTTTTGGTGTCTCATTCAACGTACCTACGGCGACTCCCTCAATATCATATTCAATACATTTATCTGGTTCATAGTGGTAATAGTAACCCAATACCTTGCCAAAACAGGGCACCGCACCATCATGACAACTTTTGTAATGAGACCTGATGACATCGCGGATCTCGGAAATTTCAATCAGTGAAGGTAATTCTACCTTTAACCACTTATCTACGCCGGTTAAGCCCAGGATAAATATTTGTTGAGGATGGTCCCGCTCCACTTTTAACCACAAGTGATGTGCAAACACCTTATTTTGCTGTCTTGATGCATTGTCTGTATTCATAGCGAATCTCCCTTGTTCATTGTTCCCACGGCCAATCTGACGTCTACCAGCCCATCGAAATTCGGATACCGGTATTCAAATCATTGAGCCGCTTCTGAAGCAGGCTAATTGACATGAGGTCTGCTGCTTCAACCCCCAGGTAGTCGCTCCCCGGACAGGGACCATCAATAAATTCCAGTGAGCCCACAGATTCGGTACCACTGAATTCCGGCCCAAGATCATAAGGTTCAAGCAGGTGATAGGCCTGCGCGGATGTTCCGTCACTGCGATACCAGGCCTCTTCAACTTTCCATGGCTCTACGAGGGCATCAAGGTCTATATCTTCAGGGTCGAAACAACCTTCCATATAATCTTCAACGCTACCCCAGTAGCGTATTCCGTACTCTCTATAAGTCATCGCTGGCGGTTCTATATTCGGGTCACCCAGATGTAGCTGAAAAGAACCAAAGTCATATACAACCAGCTCTACATCCGACTCCCTGGGCAGCACGATCAGAGGCTCCCCGTGGTTTTCAAAATAGCTCAACGCCTTGTCATAGAAGGAAGGCAGGATAAGGCCTGCTGCGGCACCGGACGCGCCTAAAATAAACTGTCTGCGTGAAATACTCATGTGTAACCTCCGATAGTTAATACGGAAGCTAAAGTCGATAGTGGTTATCCCGATTAATTGCCGGGTGGCCACATCCTTCCTTTTTACAATTTTGCTTTAAGGAAGCAACCACCTTGCCCGGGTGGGCAGGTTGGCGGAGCATTAGCTCTCTCTTGATGTTGT
>JAJFMM010000072.1 GCA_021772165.1 Chlamydiota bacterium
CTGAGCGGCAATGATAGTACTCGTGGATGTGGTAAATGCAAAATTACTAACAACGCTATTGTTAAAGGCCATAAAATAATCTTTGAGGGTTCTTATGCGGTTAAATACATTGCACTGACTCTCGCTTCCCCTGCGGTATCAAAGGGCACGGGGAGATTCGTATTATTTGTTCTCGAAGTCGTAAAGGCTGCTTGTCGAGTATTGGGTGCGAATTCAGCGACTGTGGTTCGGTTGGGAATTGTAATATTAATCAGATTTGCTATGCATGTCGGGGCGTAATTCGTAAGGTTGCGCACGGTAAAAGGCAAATTTGTAAAAAGAATATTTCCTGTTCCTGTATGAGCCGTCCAGGCAACAGTTGCATCGATAAAGATCAGGGCTCCAATACGATGATAGTAGCCGATTTGACCTGTGTAAGTGCCGACTCCTGCTGCGGTTGATCCTGAAATCGTGGGAGTCCAGTTCTCATTTTCTATATAGAATTGCAAGATATCATCCCCTGTGTTGGGGTAGCCGCCAACTCCTGGTACACCGAAAGTAATCCCCTGCTCATGATAAGTGAGGCCTTTGAACTCTGCACAGACATTACTAACCGTGGCGGCGGCTCCCCCTGTTGGCTGAGCTACAATCAGGCCTGCGAGACTTGTGATCGCTCCCGCACCGCCCCTGGTTGGATTGATCTGAAGGCCGGTTGCCGTCCCGTAGATAGTGGCTGCGGGAGGATTGAATGCGGTCGCCTCCAAAATTCCATTTGGATCGATACTACTTGCTACGACATAGGCGCCTGTATTTTCGATCATACTGGTAAGTCCGGTGTCGGAAACGGTTGCTCCTACGAAGAAGTAGCTCTCAGAGGAGGTTCCTCCAAATCCAACCGGCAAGGATTCCGTGAGCAGCATGCTGTAGTTATTCGTCGCACCTGAGGGAGAGTCTACTCTAAGAGCCGTTGCGTTGGTCACGGCTCCCCCCGCCGGAGCAATTGTCTGCGTTACAATGAACGCGTGCGTATCGGTGAACGTAGTTGCAGCGGGAGGTGAGAAGGTGGGATTGCTCTGATCTGCGATAATCTCCGTCGCCGAGCTGGTGAAGGCAAAAAGACTAAAAGCACTGTTATTATATGACATTAATTACTCCTTAATCGGCGAGGTACATCGCACTTATCATGATTTGACCCGCCGCGCTAATAGCAACATTCCCATTCGTATTATTATCTCTCGAACTTCTAAATCTTCCAATTCTGTTATTTGTAATGAACTCAAAGAATGCAGTTCTCGCTCCATAGGCAATATTGATGATGTTGACCGCTCCGTAGGGATCGTAACTTGGCATGCCGCGTACGGTAAAGGGTAGATCGATAATACGCATACCGCCAGCTCCTGTGTGAGCTGTCCAAAGAACATTTGCATCGATAAAGATCATGGCTCCAATACGATGATAGTACCCGGACTGGAATGTATAGGTGCCCACGCCGGTAGTGCCTTGTCCTATAACGACGGGAGTCCAGGGTTCGCTATCTACATAGAATTGTAAGACATCCACTAGCTGACCGGGATAGCCTCCTACTCCGGGCACTCCAAAAGTGATGCCTTGATCATGGTAGGAAAGGCCCTGAAAATCTGCGCAGACATTGGTGACGGTAGCGCTCCCGCCTCCTGTGGGCTGTTCTACGATAAGGCTGGCGAGACTCGTGATTGTGCCGGCTCCTCCTCTTGTGGGAGCTATCTGGAGTCCCGTGGCGCTGCCATAGGTTGTAGCTCCTGGAGGGTTGAATGCAGCTGTCGCTGAAATCCCGTTCGGATCGTTAGAAGCTGCTGCCTGATAGACACCTATATTTTGGATGATGTTGAGAATGCTTGTATCGGAAACGGTTGCCCCGACGAGAAAGTAACTCTGTGTTGGCGTCCCTCCAAATCCGATGGGTGCAGAGCCGGAAATAAGGAGGCTATAGTTATTGGTTGCGCCTGAGGGAGAATCAATGCGAAGAGCTGTTGCGTTGGTAACGGCACCTCCCGATGCAGCAACAGTTGGAGTGACAACAAACGCAAAAGCATTCGTGAACGTGACTGCGACCGGAGGTGCGAAGGTAGGGTTGCTTTGAGCCGCGATAATCTCAGTAGCGGAGCTGGTGAACGCGAAATCGCTAAATGCGCTATTGTTGTAAGACAAGATCCATTCTCTTCTGTTTTTTCTTATTTAATTATAAAAATGATACTAAATCAACATAGAAATTATGTTAGATACATTGAGCTTACTATGATTTGACCCGCCGCGCCAATAGGAACATTCGCATTCGTATTATTGTCTCTCGATCTTCTAAATCTCGCTGTATTTGTATTGGTTATAGCTTCGAGAAATGCAGTTCTAGCTCCTTGGGGAATATTAATGGTATTAGCGGCTCCGTAAGGATTGTAACTTGCAAGGTTGCGTACCGTAAAGGGTAAGTTGTTTATACGCAGACCGCCTGATCCGGTGTGAGCTGTCCAAAGAACATTTGCATCGATAAAGATCATGGCTCCAAGTCGATGGTAGTAGCCCGTTTGGAATGTATAGGTGCCCACACCGGCAGTGCCGTTTCCTACAAGGACCGGTGTCCAGGGTTCACTATCTACATAGAACTGCAAAACATCCACTAGCTGACCGGGATAGCCTCCCACTCCGGGCACTCCAAACGTGATGCCCTGATCATGATAGGAGATTCCCTTGAACTCTGCACAGACATTGGTGACGGTAGCGCTACCGCCTCCGGTGGGCTGTTCTACGATAAGGCTTGCGAGACTCGTGATTGTACCGGCGCCTCCTCTTGTGGGAGCTATCTGGAGTCCTGTGGCGCTGCCGTAGGTCGTAGCGCCGGGAGGATTGAATGCAGCTGTCGCTGAAATCCCGTTCGGATCGTTAGCAGCTGCTGCCTGATAGACACCTATATTTTGGATGAGGTTGAGAATGCTTGTATTGGAAACGGTTGCACCGACAAGAAAATAACTTGCTGTCGGCGTACCTCCAAAGCCAATGGGCGCAGAGCCGGAAATAAGGAGGCTATAGTTATTGGTTGCACCTGAGGGAGATTGGATGCTAAGAGCTGTCGCATTGGTAACGCCACCTCCCGATGCAGCTATCGTTGGAGTGACAACAAACGCAAAAGCATTTTT
>JAJFMM010000073.1 GCA_021772165.1 Chlamydiota bacterium
CTTCGGCGGCAAGATGTGCAGGATAAAACCATTTCGATCCTGCACATCTTGCCGCCGAAGGCGATCTTGTCTATCCTGTCCTTCTTTATGATCCGAGTTATTTATACCGAAACAACCTACTCTTTCAGGAACTTTTTGCAAGCAGCTCGATACCCTTCTGAGTATCCTTTACTATTTCCATTAGAGTAGCCCCACGCATGTCCTTTTTCATAAGCCTCGTTATACACATCGTGATAGAACTCCTCCAAACCTCTGGCCGGATCATAGGGAATCGCAAACAGAACCTGTCCCGTATGCATATTCATCAGAAGATGCGTGCATTGTCTGATCGCTTCTTGATTTGAAGCATTCTCGTCGCAAATATGCATGAGCCCACCTCTGGAATAGACTGTGATCTCTGAGCCGATCGCCCACTTTTTCGGCTGCGTTTCATACTCCTTAGGAACAAGACGCACATCATTCCACCACTCAAGAGGATCTCTCCAGCGCTGAATGTAAGGAATCGCTTTCCAGAAACTCCCATCACTTAAAATGAAATAACCCGTTTCATTCTCGAGTGAAATGTTTGCAGAAAGAGCTTCGAACTGTTGTGGCTGTTCTGCAAAAAGAACAGCGCTTACCGCCATCGCCGCACATAAAATCCATCTTCTCATTTGATACCTCACTTTTTTTGCGCGGACAGTTTAGACGTTCATCTAGGATGACTGCTAGCAATAAGCTTCTAGCGAACGATTTCATAGCCAAATTTCATGAGGTACTCTCCACAAACAGCTTGGGAAAGCTCAATATGAGAAGCATTATATTCACTCTTCCATCTTTCACTTTGTCCCTTATTAAACGTGACTGTAGATCCCCAGAGATTTTCAGCCGTTTCTTGAAGTTGTTGTTCGTTGTAGGGAATCGATAAAAAGTCAGCAACTCTGCGAATTTCCTCTAACTGTTCGTAATCGCTTCCGCCACCTTTAGAACCTAATAATTTTTCAAAGGAGATGAGCAGGAGTCTATCTGAAGGAACTGCCTTGATGAACCTCATGCAAGCTTTATACTCTTCCATAAACAGAGATTTGCCCCAAATTTCAGGTGAAAACATAGCAATTATCTTATCTTCTTTGGACATGCTGAAAAATGCATCTCGATTAATAATAGGGCAATGTTCTGGATATTTCTCGACCCAGTCAATCCACGAAAGAGCTACATCCCTTATGTCTCTGATGGGCACAATGGCCTTTTGTGCAGGACCTTTTTTGTGAAAATAGCGTACAGGATCTATACCCCTAAAGTGCTCATGATAAGGAGAAGAGTCTCTTGCCGCGTCGCAAAACAGGGGACTTTCTAAAAGTTTGATGACTAAGTGCGTTCCACTTTTAGGAATGGTGAACAATGTAAAATTTGCAGAAAAACAAACGACTGGAAATAAAAGAATCCAAATCAGTTTCATAGCTACTCCTTAAAATAAATTGGGTTGGAAATCTCATGGGCGAAAAACATACTCATTCCTGCAAATGAATGCAAACATCTCCTTTCTCCTCTTACTCAAACAACCGCATTTCATGTCGAAAAAACAATTCACATCCTGAAAAAATCAGTTGAACAATCCTTTCAGATAAGAAAAACAAAAAAAAACTCTTTTAAAAAATAACCATATTTTCTAAAGATAAGAAATAGATTGCCATCAAGAAGGGGGGCAAATGTTTGCAGAAGAAATTCTCTCTGAAATCGACACAACACTAGATCAACTCATCCGGAATGCTGAAACAGTGCAGGGAGCCGATCTCTGCGATCTATCCGAGATAGAGATCGATGCATTTCAAAAAACGCAAGAAAGCCTTCTTCATCATCTGATGCACATGGATGAGGTCTATGAAACAAAGAAAAAAAATCTTCGGATACCAAATAAAAAATCAGTGTCATACCAGATTCAAGAAAAGCTAACACACTTTGAAAAACTAAAAGATGACATCAATATCAGTATCGAAAAGACCGCAAAAAAACAGCCAATCCTAAGTAAAAGACGTGGGAAAAGGCTTTTGAGAAATCAATATTAAAGATTGTCCGGTTGCGAGCGCAGGCGCCAATAGCTTGCGCCGTAGTCATAAGAGAGCTGCTCTCCAGCTCGGATCTCTCGCAGCGTCAGAAAGATCACATGGTAAAACCCCTCACAAAATGCATAGCAGGGCTTTAAGTTCGGCTCATCGCTGTGATTGATGAAGCGAGTCAGATGCCCTTGCGTAGCATCGATGACGTAGCTGCGCCCCATGGGATCGGACACGGGATATTCATAGCAATAGTTATTCAAAGGCTCGCTATAGCGCCGATTGTTTTTCCTCACTATCCCAGAATATTCACCTGCATAACTGCCCTCTTCAAGAGTGTCTGCTGCAAATAAACCGTGGCCTACGCCTTCAGACACCCACTTCACTTCTACCGGGGCCATCCAAGAGTGCTTGATCTTGTGTCTATAGCGCTTACCTAATTCGAGCTCATCGATTTTGACATCTTTTTTCTCAAACCCTCTCTTACAGATCTCCCTCTTCTCACTCGGAGATTCGAAATCGATGGAGGGAAGAAAGCAAAACGAGAGATGCTTTTCTAGCTCGGCGACTGTATGGGATTTTCCATCTAGATTAAATTGCTGCATCATCATCCTATGGGTTCTGGCTCTGGGCGTATGCTCCAATAGCTTGGCCCATAATCAAAGCTAAGCTGCTCTCCGGCTCGGATCTCTCGCAGCGTCATAAAGATCACATGATAAAAACCATCACAAAATGCGTAGTGAGGTTCTAAGTTAGGCTCTTCGCTATGATTGATGAAACGAGTTAGATGACCTTGCGTAGCATTGATGACATAGCTCTGACCCGTGGGATCGTTCACAGGATATTCACAGCCAAAGACGCCTAAAGGATCGCTATAGCTCCATCTGTTATTCCTCACGATGCCGGTATATTCACCAACATAGCTCCCCTCTTCAAGGAGTTCTGTCACAAAGAGTCCATGGCCTACGTTTTTAGACACCCAGCGCACATCTACCGGAGCCAGCCAAGAGTTCCTGATCTGATATTCGTAGCGTTCGCCTAGTTCGAGTTCACTGCTTTTGACATCTTTTGTGCTTTGATAGATCTCTTCTTTTTCTCTCGGAGAATCGAAATCGATGGAGGGAAGAAAGCTAAAAAAGAGAGCCTTCTCTAACTCGGCAACGGAATGAGGCTTCCCATTTAGTTTGAATTGCTGCATATATCTATGCAAATCTCACCATTAAGGAATAAATTCAATGAAACTGAAAAAAAATATGGGAAAACAGGATCGAATTCTGCGACTGAGTATGGCGATAGGACTACTGCTTCTCGCCATCTGGTTCAAGAGCTGGGTTCTTTTGGCAGCATCGCTCTTTGTATTTGTAGAAGCAATCTTTAGCTGGTGCATCCTCTATCAATTCATAGGAAAATCCACCTGCCCTATTAAGAAAAAAGAGTGAATTCCTATCCTGCCGATGCGTTAGCGGCGATCTTGCCGGCGCAGCCGATCCTGTCGGCGCATAGCGCCCCATCCTGTTTTTAAAAGCGTGTTTGTAAACAGTAGAGAACAAGATCGGCTCCGCCGATACAGGATCGCCTGCGGCGGCATGATCGGCACATACGCGCCGGCAGGATGGATTAGTAGTCGATGAGCTCGCGCAGCGCCGCTTCCAGATCCTTTTTCTGAGGAAGAACTTCCTCTTCAAGATCTTTACTATATGGCACCGGACAATCTTTGCCCGTCACGCGGACAACGGGAGCGTCGAGATAGCGAAACCCTTCTTCTACAGCTCTGGCAGCAAGCTCTGCGCCAAAACCGCAATTGCGAGCCGCTTCATGGAAAATTAAGAGCTTTCCTGTCTTCTTCAATGAAGTTAAGACAGCTTCAAAATCGAGAGGCACAAGAGTGCGTAGGTCGATCAGTTCGACAGAGTGCCCTTCTTTAGCTAACGTTTCCGCCACTTCATAGGCCATCATCGCCATCATACCCCAAGCAACGACGGTCACATCGCTGCCTTCGCGCGCGATGTTTGCCTTTCCAAAAGGCAGCAGCTCTTCTGGCCCTGTTTCAGGGCGAGCGCAGTAAAGCCTTTGGCGATAGATCGCCTTGTGCTCGAGAAAGATGACCGGATTCGGGTCGCGAATCGCTGTTTTAAGCAGGCGTTTTGCATCTGCTGCATTGCTCGGCACCACCACTTTCAAACCTGGGCAGTGACAAAGAAAGGCTTCAATGCTCTGAGAGTGGTAAGGTCCACCCTGAATATAGCCACCGTAGGGCATCCTCACCACAACGGGACAATTCCATTCGCCATTCGAGCGGTAATAGATACTCGAGAGCTC
>JAJFMM010000074.1 GCA_021772165.1 Chlamydiota bacterium
ATGTCAGCTTTGAGATCGGCAAAGGCCATTTCAGGCTCGATCATCCAGAACTCGGCGAGGTGGCGCGAGGTGTTGGAATTTTCCGCTCGGAAAGTGGGGCCAAATGTGTAGACGTCGGAGAGCGCAGAGGCGACAATTTCCGCTTCCAGCTGGCCGGAGACGGTCAGAAATGTTTTTTTCCCGAAGAAATCTTGAGCAGGGTCGAGGTCGGGCTTGTCGAGAGTGGAAACGCGGAACATCTCTCCGCCGCCTTCACAGTCAGAGCCGGTGATCACGGGCGTATGGAGATAGAGAAAGCCGCGCTCTTGGAAAAAGAGGTGTGTGGCAAAAGCTAGCGCATTGCGGATGCGCAAAACGGCGCCTTGCGTGTTGGTGCGCGGGCGCAGATGAGCGATGGTGCGCAGGTATTCGAAGGAGTGGCGCTTTTTTTGCAGAGGAAATTTTTCCGGATTGCAGGCTCCGATGACGCGGATCTCTGTTGCCTTCATCTCGAGAGATTGGTTTTTGCCGGGGCTCTCCGTTAAAACACCTGTCGCCGTAAGAGAGACTCCGGTGTGGATGTTTTCGACGGTTTCTGTATCTTCGGAGATGATCTGCAAGTTCGCCAAGGTCGAGCCGTCGTTGAGCTCGATGAAGGCAAATGTTTTCTGGTTTCGCACGGTTCGTACCCAGCCGGAGACGGTGACAGTTTTATCGATGAGGGTAGCGGGCTCTTTCGCTTGAATGATCTGTTTTATTTTAGTGCGCGTATTCATGATTTTTCTCTGCAAATTCTTTTAGTAGGATAATTTCTTTTTTCCAGAGAGGTGGCCCCTCGGGCGTTTCTAAGTATTTCGGAAGATCTTTTGTTTTGGGATGGGTCATGAGGAAGCGAAACGCATCGATGCCAATCTTTCCTTCTCCGAGAGCGGCGTGGCGGTCTACGCGCGATCCGAGATCTTTTAAAGAGTCGTTGATATGAAAGGCGTAGAGCTGTTCGAGGCCGACGATCCTATCGAACTCATCGAGCGTCTCTTGGCAGCTCTTTTCGGTACGCAGATCGTAGCCCGCGGCAAAAATATGGCAGGTGTCGATACAGACGCCCAGAGGCACCTTTTTGCCGGCACCCTTTATGATGTGGGCGAGATGCTCGAAGCGGTGCCCTACGCTGCTTCCTTGCCCCGCTGTAGCCTCTAGGAGAAGGCGGGTAGAACCTTTGGCTGCGAGCTCCTCCATCTCCAGGAGGCTCTCGACGATTCTATCCAGGCACTCTTCTTCACTGCTGCCCGTCGCTGCGCCGGGATGGAAATTCAGATAGGCGATCTTCAGGTCGTGGCAGCGCTCGAGCTCATCGTAAAAAGCTTTTTTGCTTTTGATCCTAGCTTCTTCTTTGGGTGAGCCGAGATTGATCAGGTAGCTGTCATGGCTCATCACTTCGCCGATGCCCGTTTCCTCGAGAGCTTGCTCCCAAAGCGCAATCTCATCGGGTGTCATGGGTTTTGCATTCCACTGGCGCTGATTGCGGGTGAAGAGCTGGATCGCTGTCGCGCCAATCTCTTTGCCCCCATACAGTGCGTTGTGTACGCCCCCTGCTGCAGATGTGTGGGCGCCAAGCCATATTTTTTTCGTCATGCGGCAATTTTAAGGTAAGCTTGCTTTCCAATCGAGGCTTTTTAAGATAAGATGCTTCTTCTATGGATTCAGAATCATCCGTTTTAAGGGCCGCTAAGAATTTTTTCATGGGCACGCTGTTTAGTCGTGTCATGGGAATGCTGCGCGATGTTTCGATGGCGTTTTGTTTCGGCAGCGCGCCTGAAATCGCCGGATTCATGGTCGCCTACAGGCTGGCTAATCTCTTCCGGAGACTCTTTGGTGAGGGGAGTCTGCAGAGCGGTTTTGTCCCGCACTTTGAGAAGCTCAGGGCCCAAGGAGATAGGCAAGCGGCTCTCTTTTACCGCGATCTCTTCTACTCGCTCCTGCTGGTTCTTACTGGCACGGTGCTGGTGGGATCTCTCATCTGTTGGGGTCTCGGCTGGCTGTTCGATAGTGATATTCCCTACATGACGCTGGCGATGATGCCCGGGGTGGCTTTTCTCTGCTTCTATGCTCTCGATAGCTCGGTTCTCCAGTGCCGAAACCGCTTTTTTCTGCCCGCGGTTGCGCCTGTTCTCTTCAATCTGGTCTGGATTCTCGCGGCTCTGTTTCTTCGGGGAACGGCGCTTCGTACTGCGATGTTTTCTCTCTCCTTCTGCATTATGGGAGCTTTCTTTTTGCAGTGGATGGCCGTTTCTTGGAATGTATCGGGTTGGCTGCGCTCCCTTTTGGGTCGGGAGAGGCGACGTCCCCAGGTTTTTTCAGAAGCTGTGCGCACGCTTTTTAAGCCGATGGCTTTTGGTCTCGTCGGGCTAGGAGCTGCGCAGATCAACAGCGCGCTCGATGCCATTTTTGCGAGGCTGGCCGATCCTTCCGGGCCGGCTTATCTCTGGTATGCGATCCGTATTCAGCAGCTTCCCTTAGCTCTCTTTGGTATCGCTCTCTCCGGCGCGCTGCTCCCGGCTCTTTCGCGGGCCTCCGGAGAGCGTTTTTCTGAGCTTTTGCGCTCGGGGCTGAAGAAGAGCGCGGCTCTGATGGTGCCTTGTGCTGTAGGGATGTGGGTTTTGTCGCACCAGGGAATCGATCTCCTTTACGGCCGTGGAGGCTTTCTAGATAGCGATGTCGTGCAGACGGGGCTCTGTCTCGGGGGTTACGCGATCGGGCTTATTCCGATGGTCTATGTGCTGCTTTTAGCCAATGGCTTCTATGCTCAAAAAGAGTATGAGTGGCCAATGCGCTGCTCTCTGATTGCCGTGGGGGCCAATCTGCTGCTCAATACGCTATTTGTCTTTGGTTTTGGCTGGGGAGCTGAGAGCGTGGCTATTGCGACCTCTCTCTCAGCGATTCTCAACTGTGCTCTGTTGAGCCGGAGGATGTCTGATCTGCATCTAATACGAGGCGTCCTTCGGATTGGAGTGTGCAGCTTGGTTGCCGGTGTGGCTGTTTTGGCTTTCGACGGTCTCCTCGTGCATCAGCGTGTCTTTATCTCCCAGCTGCTCCGCTTTGCAGGATGCGGCGGGCTCTATGGGATTGCTGTTTTAGGGATGGCGTTTCTTTTGAGAGAAAAGGAAATTTTAGAAATCTTAGGCATAAAAAAAGCCCCGCCAGATAGTAGCGGGGCTTTATGAGAAATTCTTTAAGTCGTGTGAGCCAGGAACTCGCAAACTAGAGGAATGTTGATAGGAAGTGAGAGAGATATCTGATCCAGTTGTGGGATCGATTCCAGTCTTCCTGAGAACTTATCTTCCTCGAGCATCATGTAGTCTGGAAGCTCTCGGTTGATGCTCTCTTTCGCCAGAATGATGGCTTTCATCTGACGGGAAGCGGGCTTCACCGAGACGACCATTCCTGGGCGGACGTTGAACGAGCGGCGGTCAACTTTTCTGCCGTCGACGAAGATGTGGCCATGAGCGACGAGCTGCTGAGCTGCGAAAATAGAGGATCCAAAGCGTAGGCGATAGACGACGTTGTCTAGGCGGCACTCGAGCTGTTCAATAAAATTATGAGAGGTGTTGCCTGGGCGACCCAAAGCTTTTTTATAAGCATTAACGAGCTGCTTTTGGGTGAGCATGCCATAGACGGCTTTGAGCTTCTGGCGCTCATCGAGCTGCATGCCATAGTCAGATTTTTTCTTGCGCTTCGCACCGTGCATTCCCGGAGGATGCTGCTTGTGGAGGAGCGGGTTGCGAGCCTTGCCGAAGATGTTTGCTGCAAATCGGCGTGCTACGCGGTTTTTAGGTCCTGTATATCGAGACATGTTCTCTCCGAAAAAGATGGTTCCATTACTGTGGTAAAGTGGGAAATGATAACGAGGGGGGGCATTTTCATCAAGAAAAGAACCTAAGGAAGCGCTGGGTAATTGCTGTTTTTAAGATCGGAAGAGCAAATCGTAGCGAGAATGAGTTTTTGGAAGTAGTTAACCTTTTTCCGTTTAGCTACTTACGAAAGCTCGATCGCAGTAGATTTGATCCCCGAGATTGAAAATATGAATTGCCTAGTGTTTCCTTAACTAAAAAAAACTGTGTTGAACTCAATGAGTTCAACACAGTCTGTGACCTTGTCGTATATAAAAACTTTGATTAAATGTAGCCTGCTAGGTAAGTCGTGAGGGCTTGGAACTGAGGCGAGTTACTGTCCACAGCAGACCCATCGCTCTTATAAGCACCTGAGGCGTAGTTTTCCCACTGGCTGGCAGAGCCGCTGGCTGAGAAATCATAATTTCTGCTATTGCCCACTCCGGTTTGATGGTGAAAATACACGCCGATGCCGCTCTTTGCAGAGCCTCTGCCATGCGTGTAATCAATGGAATCGATCCAATCCGGGGTAGTAGCTGGTTTGCACCCGTTATTGATGTCGAAGCTGTCATGGTATTGACCAACGCCGAAAGTCTGGGTTGTGCTACCAGGTGTCAACGCCTGAAGCAAATCATACAGAGTTGCGTTATGCCAAGAAGATCCGTTATGCATTCCATCACTTGGATTGTCCAGGATTTCTAGAGGGGTTCTTGCAGAGACAGGAACGCCTCCATGCTGACCGCCCCTTGGGTTCATGACTGTAAGAGGGACTGATTTTAGATAGTCCGTGAGTTTGTCCTTAAATCCATTATAAAACGTCGCAGCCGCGGGGTTTCCTTTGGATAGCGATTCGTAGCTAGCTGTTTGCTGGAGGGCTATGAGGTTATTGTAAGCTGTGATTCTGGCTGCAGCGGTAGCGCTTTGGTCTGTGACAGCTGCGTTATCCTTTACAACGTCGGCTAGCAAGATGACTGCGTTAACTATCTCACCGACAGTTTCGCCGAGACCTTTGTGTGAAGTTAGGCTTTGTGATGGAGGGATCATGATTAGTTCCTTTTTATTAGGGAGCTTATGAGGGCCGCCCTATTAATCTGTTGTTTTGTTTTATTTAAAAGTAGTTTTAGTGCTCTGTGTCTTAATTATAGCAGTCTTGTATTTGTTTTGTATAAATTTGGAGTATCTGGATATCCCATTATTTGTTCGTTTTAATGGGATAGGGGGGCAAAAAAAATGCTGAACTCACGGGGGTGAGTTCAGCATAGTTTGTGACTTTGTTGTGTATAAAAATTTCGATTAAGCGCCGTTTTCGAGGAAGTTCTCGAGGGCATTTTTTGCAGCGCCACCATCAGTAGGGGCTCCTGCTTGTGCATAGCCTTCCCAATCAGAGGCTGTGCCGCTAGCAGAGAAATCGTAGTTCTCATGGCAACCGCTGCACTTGTGCATGTTTGTGCCGATGTTACCCTTTGCTATGCCGCTATTAGTATCGACATTACTCATGGGGGACTGGCTCATCCAGTTTGGTAAAGGAGATCGGACGCCATCATTACCATCGATCTCGAAGCTATCTCCGCCTTGGCCGACACCGAAAATGTTGGGAGTTTTTCCGTTGGATATATCTGTAAGAGCAATAATCAGGTCATACAGCGTTACGTTATGCCAAGAAGCGCCATTACTTGTTCCGCCCGGAGTATCCTTCTGTTCTAGAGGGATCTGCTCTCCAGTTTGCGTCGAGGGGCTTCCGACGGTAAGAGGTACTGTCTTTAGGTAGGCGTCTAGGTCGCCTAAAAAGCTTGTGAAAAACGCAGCAACCTTTGGACTCGCTGAGTTCAATGCTTGATAGCTAGCATCTTTTCGCAATGCTACGAGGTTGTTGTAAGCAGCAACTCTTTCTGCTACTTGATTTGCGTTGTTAGGGTCATTAGGTGCTGTGATCGTTTGGTTATCTTTTGTGATGTTGTACAGCAAATAGATTGCATGATTGATCAGGTCGACTGTAGAGTCGAGGCCCTTGTGTTGGGGTGTATTCTGTGGAGGCAAGGTCATGATAGTAACTCCTTTTTTTTATAGGGACTTATTTGTCCCATTAATCTTTTGTTGTTCGTTGTTTTTTTTGTTTTAAATTTCCATTACCTGTACTGTTACGTAAGTCAATTTTAATCCATTCATATTTATTTTATATTAATTAAGGACTTGTATTTGTCCCCAAAAAACCTATCCAGTTATTCGTATGTTTTAATGGGGGTAACTGGATTTATATGTTGTTGGTTTAGAGTGTGTTGTCGCGATTTCTTAGGAAGAAATGCTGAACTTATTGGGATAAATTCAGCATGGAAATGTACTTAAGAAAGGAATAGGGTAAACGGATTTTCCTTATCCTGTGCAGGATTGGAGAAAGTCGGTGAGATCTTTATATTGGGAAGAGTCCTTGTTTGCGGCAGACCCATCTGCATTATAAGCTCCCGTTGCGTAGCCTTCCCACTGGCTGGCGGAGCCCTTAGCTGACATATCCCAGTCATTGTTGCAGTCGCCGTCTTTTGTCGCGTCTACGGAAATGCCACCTTTTCCTGAGCCATCCACGGTGTTGC
>JAJFMM010000075.1 GCA_021772165.1 Chlamydiota bacterium
CGCCAAAACGACAGAGGGCTCCCCTCTTTATGAAACGGATGTCTTCTTCACAGAGGAAGAGGGAGACCTGGGCTATATCCAGGGGATCATCAGGAATAACATCGATCCATCTCTGATAGCTTTTACGGATACGCCCTTTGAGATGGAGATGCGTCCCATCGTCATGCCGATGATTTTAAAAGAAGCTTTTCATCAAGACGCTCTCTTACAAAAGGAGATCGGAGCGCTGCCTGAGCAGGAAACGTCTTTCCTAGACGATCTGCACTCGCCTCTCTACGATCAACTCTACAGGGATGACTATCTCCGATGAAACCGACTGTTCCGGCTTTTTTCTTCCCTGCCGTTTTTTCGATGATCTTTCTCGCATCTTTCTATTTCACTGTCACGAATATGGCAGGTATCTACATTGCCTCAGATCTGGGTGGCAGTCACCTGGACTCTGTCTTTGGGATGGTCTTTTATGGTCTAGGGAATATGCTTTCCATTCCGCTCGCAAAATACCTGACCTATCGATACGGCGCTGACAAGCTGGTCATCAGATCTCTTTTGCTCTACACACTCTTTTCTCTTTGCCTTGGCTTTGCTCCCACTTACCCGATGTTCAACTACTTTCGTTTCGGCCATGGACTTGCAGCCGGACCATTATATTTTCTGTGCAAACACTGGATTGACGCGTATTCGCCTCCGGAAAAGTTAGCATTTTACTCGACGATCATGATTATGATGTTTACGGTCGTGCCGGTTTTTGGAGCGGTCTTTGGAGGCTTTGTCGCTTATGAAACGCACTGGCGATGGATTTTTCATTTCAACGAGCCGCTTTCACTGATTCTCGCATTCTATTTCTGGCGCGCTTTTGCCAATATAGAGTCTCCTAAAACGGAGAAAATTCCTTTTGATCTCTGGGGCTATCTCTCCTACTGCCTTGCCTTTGGTTCCATTGTCACCGGAGCTACGCTCGCTCAGGAACTCGACTGGTATCGCTCCGATTTTTTCATGATCTTCGTGTGGGTTGGCACTCCCTCTCTTATCTTTTTTCTCTGGTGGGAATGGGACCATCCCGATCCGATTGTCGATATCAAGCTCTTTGCCAATCCCTTACTGAGATTTACCCTGATCAATCTCGGCATCCTTTTTTCCATCTATTACGGGATGATCATCTTGATCCCCCTCTGGCTGCAGATCTATGTTAACTACACACCTTTATGGGTTGCAGTGATTCTCATCACAATGCTCTTGGCTGCCCCGTTTGCATTTCTCTTCTTTCGCTACTGGGTTCATCGCATGGATCCGCGTCTGCCTCTCGGCGTCAGCATCCTTTTATTACTGTTTTCCTGTCTCTATTCCATTCATTTCGATGTCGAGATTGACTTCACCCATCTCGCCATTACTCGCTCTATAGCAGGCTTCGGGTTCATGCTCTTTTTGGTACCTCTCTTTCGCCTCGCATTTACAGCTGTTGAGAGAAAACAGGACGAAAGCTCCTTTGTTCTCCTTCAAGCTGTTCGTACATTCTGCTGTGCTTTAGGCGGTAGTCTTTATGTGATTCTCTGGCAACGGAGACAGTACTTCTATTACTCACGGCTCGTATCGGAATTCAATCCCTACTCGCAGTTGACAAGAGATTATTACAAGAGGGCGACTGAGGTTTTCTATCTCACGGAAGATCAAGCGACGGCTCAGTTCCAGGTCTACTTAGAGAGACAAGCCTCAGTCCTTGGGCTAAACGACTGCTTTGGCTTTATGGCGCTCGTTTTGGGAATCTTGCTGGTTGTTCTGATCGGCAGTTTTTACTATAAAAGTATTAACAGTGCCATTGTGTCCACTGAATTAGAAAATTAATTTGACAGATTTCGCCGAAAATCAAAAGATGTTTTTACGGTATTGGCGTTTTACGTAAATAAAAGCACAGTTTAGTGATAATTTCTAATAAATAAATATTTTCTATATTTCATTTAATCTCTTTTACGGTGTATCCTTTATCAAGATTTTCTCAATTTTTGACAAAGGAAAGAGATGCGTACAGTAACAGATCCCGATAACGTTCATAGTGGAATTTTCTTTAATCTAGCAAAGGAAGCTATCCGCATAGAAGAGGCGCCCTCCTCTCAGCCGATGGCATTTAAAGAGAGAATCCATTGCCTCTGGATTCAATTTTCCGACATGATCTGCTCCTTCTTCTTTTCTAGCTACAGTAGTATCCGCGCTGATTTAAAAGGTCGGGTTACTATTCTTTCCCCGACTGTGGAGCTACCCGAGCCCCCTCTAGAAAATCGCGTCACTGTGATTGAGCCCGAAGAAGAGCTTCCTTTTGAAGATGCTGAAGAGTTCGATGTTTTCGAAGATGCTCAGGAATTCGAGATTGAGCCGGTAGTGGCCGCTCCCTCCAGATGGAATCTCAGCAGAACTGCCAAAATCACTTTACTAGGATCCGCGATTCTCGGCGGCATGGTTGTCCTCGGTTACGCATTTGGCCAGGGTGTTGATCCGGATGTGCAGACTAGAGCCGGATATCGAGCCTTAGCAGATGGCAAGTTTACACATTCCACAGACGTCGCAAATTTGAGCATCCCATATTTACAGCCTCAACTAGGACTGCAATTAGCCCAGAGTAATATTGATAAGGCTAAAACACTTTCTGAGATCAACAGCGTAGCCAAAACTCTCGATCAGTATCGCGAAAAATTTCTCGGTCCTAAAGAGAAAAGCGAGCTGCCTCTCATAGCTCCGGTTAAAGAAGAGCTTGTTGGGATTCTAACGCAAGCCCTCGGCGGCAAGGCGCCTCAGAGCCAGATCGACACGCGAAGCGCTATTCGCTATCTGCAAGCGCAGCTGCCCCATCTCGGTGCAAATGAGATGCAGACTGCCATTGCAAACGACCTACACAAAGCCCTCTCTTCTTACGCTGCTTTTGAAGATCAGCTCCTCACGGATAGTGATGAAGATAAGGCTGCTGAGTTCCTATCTCAACAAATGAGCGATGCGAGCTCGAGAGGTTTCTTT
>JAJFMM010000076.1 GCA_021772165.1 Chlamydiota bacterium
TCCTGCGCGCTTTCTTTGTGCTCTCTGCGCAGTATAGCTTCTACTACTACCTTCAGAAAAACAGCCTCCTCAATGCGACGGTTCTCTTGAGTATGGGGCCTCTTTTCATTCCGATTATCGAATGGGGCGTGTTGCGGAAAAAGGTGGGCAAATCGAGCTGGATAGGTGTTCTCATCTCTCTGATCGGCGCCGTATTGATTATCCAGCCGGATAAGGGCATCTTCTCTCTTGCCAGCGGAATCGGTCTCTTAGCCGGGATTAGCCAGGGCGCCTCGCAAGTTGTCTTTGGCATCAGTTCCAAAGAGGAAAGAGCCGATGAGGGCATCTTGATCCTCTTCTTGATCTGCGCTACTTTCTCCTTGATCCCCTTTCTAATAGGAGATGTTACTTGGGTAGCGCCGCCTAAGTGGACGTGGGGCCTGATCATAATCGCCTCTCTCGCTGTCGCCTCGACCGGCACGCAGCTCTTTAGAGCCTTTGCCTATCAGCATGCGACTCCGTCGAAACTAGCTTCTTTCTTCTACCTCTCTGTGATTCTCGCAGGGTTTTGGGACTGGGTGATCTTCAACCACGTGCCCAACCTGCTCTCTGTCGTCGGCGCTCTCCTCGTCGTCTTAGGCGGCGTTCTTAAAGTCTGGCTCCGCTGGATTTATTACGCTAAAAAAACCTAGAACTATATTTCTATTTATATAAACTAACACCTATGAAAAAGACGATTTGTTTGAATATGATCGTTAAGAACGAAAGTTCTGCGATTAAAGACTGCTTAGAATCTATTAAAGAGTTGATCGATACCTGGGTCATTGTCGATACAGGGTCGACGGATCAAACGTGCGCGATCATCCAAGATGCGCTCAAAGAGATTCCCGGTAACCTGCATGAGAGACCTTGGGTCAGTTTTGCGCATAATCGAAATGAGGCGATGCAGCTCGCATCTGGCGTGGCTGACTATCTTCTTTTTCTCGATGCCGACGAAGAGATGACCGTACTGAAAGGCTTTGACAAGAGCCAGCTGGACAAAGATGCCTACTACATTCAAACGAAGGGATCTGAAGCGGATCATTTTCGCCAGCTCCTCATTCGCAACGATCCTCAATGGCGTTGGGAGGGAGAGATCCATGAATATCTAGAACATCCCAATGCGATTACAGCAGAGGTCCTAGCGACGCTCATCAATCAGTGTAAACGAAAAGATGGAGGCCGCGGACAAAATACGAACAAATTCCTGGAAGATGCTCAACTACTGGAAAAGGCTCCGCCTACAGCGAGAAATATCTACTATCTGGCGCAGAGCTATGCCAATGCAGAAAGTTTTGCGTTAGCGCTCAAAAATTATCGGAAAAGAGCTTCCATGCAAGGCCCTCACGCCGAGACTTTTTGGTCTCTCTTCTGCATCGGTCATATGCAAGAGCTGCTGAACCGACCCACGGACGAAGTTTTTTACAGTTTTTGCAAAGCCTATCAATTCGATTCCTCAAGGGCAGAGCCTTTAGAAAGGATAGCCACCGCGTGCTATGAAAACAGATGGTCTCTTCTCGGCTATCTCCTTGCACGCTTCGCACTAAAGATCCCCAAGCCCACCGTCGTTTTTTCAAACGTGCTTACGTGGGTCTATGACTACTATCTGCTGTTCATCGCAGCAGAATGCGCTTTAGAGTTAAAAAACTACGCCCATGCGAAAGACGCCTATCAACAGCTACTCCAAAAGAGCTCATTGCCGGAGCATTTAAAAAAACATGTGACAAATATCAACACGATCTTTAAATTCTCCGAGCCATGAAAAACTTCATTTTTGCCCTTGTTACTCTACTCGTATCAGCAAGCTCTCTCTCTGCAGAGATCATTAAGCTCGACGAGGAAGACCTGCGAGCTCTCCGAGCATCCGATCCAACAGCACTTTTGATGCTGCCGCCGCAATACGCTTTTTCTCAAGCAGCCCAGACCGCTGCAGAACAAGGCTATCGCTACTTTTCCCTCGTGTTCTATGACTGCACTCTGGGAGAGAACAAAACATCAGCACAATTTCAGCCAAGCTCAACCAATGGCGTGCTCCTTGAGTACAAAGACGAATGGATTCTTGTGGAGTTCTACGCCTATTTCGATGATCCCGGTACTGTCGATGTGATCGATGCCTTTGCCTATACGATCTATCTCTGTGAGCATGAAATCGATCTCTACGATGGCTTTATAGAAGAATAGCTACATAAGAAAAGTCTGAGTAGATAACATACTGGTTCCAAATTCTATCGGATCGAAAGTGGATACTCTTCAAGGTCATATTGACGCCATCGTTTACGTGCAGCCAGAAAATGGCTTTACCGTAGCACGCCTCAAAGAGCCTCATAAAAAAGACCACACGATCATCGTAGGCTCTCTTCCCTCTATCCAACCGGGGGAAACGATCACATGCCAAGGGGTTTGGAAGACGCATCCCTCCTATGGCAGGCAGTTTGAGGTCACCGATTGCCAGGTCGATATCCCGTGCGATTTGATGGGCATCCAGAAATATCTCGAATCGGGCCTTGTCAAAGGCATCGGACCTATCTTTGCAAAAAAGATTGTCGAGCTCTTCGGCACCGACACGCTAAAAGTGATCGACGAGACGCCGCACCGCCTTCTTGAAGTTCCTGGGCTGGGCGAAAAAAAGAGGCTAAAAATCATCGAGTGCTGGCAGCAGCAGCGCGGCATTCGCGATGTGATGATCTTTCTGCGCACCCACGGCGTCAGCCCCACCTACGCACAGAAAATCTTCAAGGCCTACGGCGATGAGAGCATAGAAAGAGTGCGCACCAATCCCTATCAGTTGGCCAAAGACATTTTCGGAATCGGCTTTAAGATTGCCGATGCTCTGGCTCAAAAACTAGGTCTACCTCTCCACTCCCCTGAGCGCCTTTCCGCAGGAATCCAGTTTGTTCTCTGGGAACTGACCTCAGAGGGTCACACCTGCTATCCAACACAAAAACTGATTCCGGCCGCAAAAGCGATGCTCGAGGTAGAGGAAAACCTCATCGAAGAGCAGAAGATACGCCTCGTAGAAAAAGAGGAGCTCATCGAGCTAGAGATGGCAGAAGAGCCCTACGTCTGGCTCAAACCCTTCTATTCTTACGAGAAAGCGATCGCTAAAGACATGAAAAGGCTGCTGGAGAGCGATCAGGCTCTTCGCGCCATCGATATCCTAAAAGCGACCGACTGGGTGCAGCGCGTCCTGAGCATACGCTTTGCTCTGCAGCAAGAAGCTGCCGTTCAAAAGGCGCTCGAAGATAAAGTCCATATCATCACCGGCGGCCCTGGTACCGGTAAAAGCACCATCACGAATGCTATCCTCGCCGTCAGCTCTAAACTTACAGACAGAATCCTACTTGCCGCACCGACCGGCAGAGCTGCGAAGAGAATGTCGGAGATCACGCATCGAAAAGCGTTTACTCTGCATGCTCTTCTGGAATGGGATCCGATGACAGGCGGCTTCAAGCGCTCCAGAGACAATCCCCTTGCCTGCGATCTACTCATTGTGGATGAGGCGAGTATGATTGACACGCCGCTGTTATTTTCTCTTCTCAAGGCAATTCCTAGCGCTGCTAGGCTGATCTTCGTCGGCGATATCGACCAGCTGCCAAGCGTCGGACCAGGCACTGTTTTACGCGATATGATTCAGTGCTCTCTCATTGGAGTCACACGCCTCACCGAGATCTTCCGGCAAGCAAAAGGCTCTCGCATTGTGACCAATGCGCATAGGATCAATCAAGGCGAGTTTCCCGAAGTGAACAGCGGCGAGAATAGCGATTTTCACTACATCGAAGCGGAGACGCCCGAGGCGATTCAGCAAGTTCTTCTGCAACTCGTCTCGAAAGAAATTCCCGCGAAGTATGGCTTAGATTCTGTTAATGATATCCAGGTACTTTCGCCCATGAAACGTGGGACGATCGGCATCGAGGTGCTCAATGTGGAGCTGCAAAATCTGCTCAATCCAAGCGACCGCCCTTTTTTCAGATCGGGCCGCCGCTACCATGTGAATGACAAGGTGATGCAGATCCGCAACAACTACAATAAGAAGGTCCACAATGGAGATATCGGGCGCATCGTAAGCGTCGATATGGAAGAAGATCTCCTCGAGGTCGACTTCGACGACAAGAGAGTGCCCTATGACTTTGTTGAGCTCGATGAGCTGGTTCTCTCCTACGCAGCCTCTATCCATAAATACCAGGGCAGCGAATGCCCGTGTGTCGTCATCCCGATCCACACGACGCACTTCAAACTTCTCCATCGCAACCTTCTCTATACCGCCGTCACGCGAGGCAAACAGCAAGTCTTCCTCGTTGGAACAAAGAAAGCGATCGGGATTGCGGTTTCGAGTAATCAGGGGCTGCAGAGATATACCGGCCTGGAAAAAGCGCTGCGAGAAGCGCCTAAAGCAAAAAAGCCCAACGCTACACAACTGAAATTCGTCTAAATCTTTATCCTGCCGCCGAAGGCGATCCTGCCCGCGTAGAGGAACCTGCATCGGCGGAGCCGATAGCGTGTTTATAAACAGGGAAGAACAAGATCGGCTCCGCCGATACAGGATCGCCTGCGGCGGCATGATCACCGCTAACGCGGTGGCAAGATTAAGAGACGGAGCTGCCGGGAGGCAATTGCTGGATTTCGGGTAGCTCTAGATGAGGTCCGCCGGCAGCGGCTAGAATCATGCCTTGACTCTCGATGCCCATGATTTTGGCAGGAGCCAGATTGGCGACGATGACAACTTTTTTACCAATTAGCTTTTCAGGCTCATAAGTAAGAGCGATACCTGAGACGATCGTGCGCTTCTCAAACCCGAGATCCACGATGAGTTTGAGTAGCTTTTTCGATTTGGGCACGCGCTCCGCTTCTAAGACGAGTGCGACACGGAGATCGATATCCCCAAACTGATCAAAGGCGATCGGTTTTTTCAGCGGCTCATAGGATGTGAGAGCAGCTTCCGGCTTCACTTCCTCTTTGGGTTTCCGCCCCAACTTCTCGATCTGCTCGAGGATTTCAGCATCTTCGACTTTTCGGAAGAGCACTTCCGGTTTAGTAAGCAACTGTCCTGCCGGGAGCTGGGATTTCTTGATCGCATCCCATGTCTCTTGCGTTAATGGCAATTGATTGCCTAGGAAATTCCAAATTTTTTGAGAGGAATCGGGCATCAGCGGTGCCGAGAGCAGCGCAATCGCTTTGATGCAATGGAGGCAGCATGCGATGGAGGCCAATAGCTCTTCTTTTTGCTCGGGGTCTTTGGCCAATTTCCAAGGCTTTTTCGTGTCGAAATAGGCATTGGCTGTTTGGCAGAGATCCATGAGTGCCTGGCAGGCCTTTCTCAGGTGAAACTGCTCGTATTGATATGAGGCCACTTCAACATGGGTATCGATTTTTTCTAAAAAGTCTCTATCTGCGCCATCATAGGGTGTGAGTGCAGGTACTTTGCCCTCTGCATGCTGATGAGAAAAGGTCAGAACGCGATGTACGAAGTTACCCAGTTTTCCCAAGAGCTCCGCATTGCAGCGCATCTGAAAATCTTTCCAGCTAAAGTCTGAATCAGAGGTCTCCGGCGCATTGGCTGCAATCGCGTAACGTATCTGGTCTGCACTGTAGCACTTGAAAAACTCCTGCAGATCGATCGTCCATCCATCTGATTTGGAGAACTGGCGACCCTCTAGCATGTAGAATTCGTTGGCGGGCAGCTCATCCGGCAGCTTGTAGGGTAGATCTTGGCCCATCAGCATCGCAGGGAAGAAGACGGCGTGGAAAGGGATGTTGTCTTTGCCGATGAACTCGACTAGCTTTGTTTCGGGATCGAGCCAGAACTCTTCCCATCGTTTCGGCTCGCCGATCTTTTCAGCCCACTCTTTGGCGGCGCTGATATAGCCGATCGGTGCATCGAACCAGACGTAAAAAACTTTATTCGGATAGCCGGGAACGGGAATACCCCACTCAGAATCGCGGGTGATCGCGCGAGGCTTGAGATCGTCGATGTATCCCATCGCAAAGCGGACGACGTTCTCTTTCCATTTTTTGGAAAGAATCCACTCCTTCAACTGCTCTTTGAAGAGATCAAAGCGTAGGTAGAGGTGGGTGCTGGGACGCAAGATAAGTGGTGAGTTCGTTAGCTTGGAGCGCGGCTGTTTGAGATCGATCGCTTCATAGGAGCTGGCGCACTTTTGACACTCGTCTCCCCTCGCCTCTTCATACCCGCATTTAGGGCAGGTGCCGACGACATAGCGGTCGGCCAGAAAGCGGTTCTCCTTTTCGGAGTAGAGGTGATCTTCTGTTTTCTCTTCGATGTAGCCGTTTTTCTGGAGAACTTTGAAAAATTCTTGGGTCGCTGTGTAGTGCCCCGGCCAGGTAGTTCGGCTGTAGTGATCGAAAGAGAATTGGAGCTGTGAGAAAATTTCTTGGTTGATCTTATGAAAGAGATCTACATGATCTTTGGAGCTGCGACCGGCTAGTTCGGCGCTAAGAGTGATTGCGACCCCATGCTCGTCTGAGCCGCAGAGATAAAGTACTTCCTTACCTCTTAGACGCTCAAAACGTGCGTAGCAATCGCCGGGAAGATAGGCTCCCGCAATATGTCCAAAATGCAGAGGTCCATTCGCATACGGTAAAGCAGATGTGATCAGGACCTTCGCGGTCATTGAAACTCTACTTTTCTGTATGGAGTTCGTCGGATCTTATATCAATTTCATGCAAGATTTGTCCAAGAGTAGTAGGCTCTCCGGACATAATCATAATCCGTCCAATATTGATGGAGAAATTGCAAAGGTCGAAATTGTTTTTAAATTTTTTTCTGAACTTTTCAGTTGTGACTAATTCTTTGGCCATGATCCCAATCATTTTTTAACAGTAGCATAGGGCTATTGTCTCTTTAAATCAAGTTTTTCTCCGGAGGGAGCGATGCTCTTCAGCAATGAAAATTGAACGAAGTACTTTATAGGCAATTTCGAGGCGATCATTGACGATCTGGTAATCGTACTGACCTGCCGTGGACATCTCTTTTTGCGCCCAAGAGAGTCTCTCTTCGATGGCGGCTTTATTCTCAGATTTGCGATGAGAGAGTCGTTTTTGAAGAGCTTCCATATTGGGAGGAGAAATAAAGATTGTCACTGCATCCAATTTACCCATCAGCTGCTGGGCTCCTTGTGTATCGATGACCAGGACGACATGCTTGCCGCTCACCCGCTCTTTTTCAACAAAACTTTTGGATGTGCCGTATTGCTCGGTGAAGACGGTCGCATGTTCTAGAAAATCGTCTTCTGCAACTCTTTTTTCGAATTCAGCCTTGTCGACGAAATGGTAATCTTTACCTCGGATTTCATTGGGTCTAGGTTTTCGAGTCGTAAAGGAGATGCTCTGAACCACACAAGGAAACTCTTGGCAGAGCATACGAACGAGCGTTGTCTTACCGGTGCCAGCTGGTGCGCTGACGATAAACACAATGCCCTCTTTCAATTCTCCTAAGATGTTCTGCATACTATTCTATGTTCTGTATCTGTTCGCGTACTTTTTCCAGCTCGCTCTTTGCATTGACGACTAGATGAGAGATCTTCGCATCGGCTGATTTAGAGCCAATCGTATTGATCTCTCTTCCCATCTCCTGCAGGAGAAATTCAAGCTTGCGCCCTACTCGTGTCTCTTTTGCTTGTAAAACAGAGCGGAACTGACTGATGTGTGAAATAAAGCGGGTGATCTCTTCTGCGATATCAATTCTCTCTGCGAAAATGGCGATCTCTCTCAAGAGTCGATCGTCAAGCTCAACTCCTGGTTGCAGCACTTCCTGCATCCGCTCTCTCAATTTATCGCGCTGCTTGGCTACTGCATCGGGCGAACTCTCTTCAATCTGGCGAACGCTCTGTTCCAAAGCATCCAGTCTTCCGCTAATATCAAGAGCTAACGCCTCCCCTTCTCGGCGCTTCATCACAAGAGCACCTTCAAGGGCTTCTAAGGCACTCTTTTTAAGAACGGGAAGGATTTCATCGTCTTCTCCGGCTAAAGCGTTTTGAGGCGATGAGGGAAGGTATTGCATCAGAAACGGAAGGGTAATGCCTTCGCCATCAAACCCAGCGCTCTGAGCGAGCTTCGTCCAAGCTTCTTTCATGGTTTTGACAACCGCACTATCTGGCAGCATTCTGGTGAGGGTATCATCACTTGGGCTCAGAAAAAGGCGCACGCTAACTTGGCCGCGCGAGATCACTTCCGCAACCCATTTGCGAAATTCTAGCTCAAATCTCCCCAGCTCTTTCGGCAGAGAGACAAAGACTTCGAGATGTTTGCGATTGACCGACTGGATCTCTAGAGTCACCCTTCCAAAGGGTGTTTCACGTGTGGACCGGCCAAATCCGGTCATACTGATGAGCATTTACTACCTAGGTTTGGTCAAGTATAAAATAATGGAGAAGAGAAGATCAACTACAAACTCTGACAGGAGCGAAGCTTCTTCGATGGATCGGACATGGGCCGTGGAGGCGCAGCGATTCTAGATGAAGAGCTGTTCCATAGCCTTTATGCTTTTCAAATTTGTACTGCGGCCACTCTTTTGCGGCCTCACACATCAGGCGGTCGCGGATCGTCTTTGCTATGATGGAGGCAGCGGCAATCGATAGGGAGAGGCTATCCCCTTTGATAAGTGCTTCAGAGGGAAGAGTAAACTTAGGGAGCTGATTTCCATCAACGAGGAGATAATCGGCAGGTTT
>JAJFMM010000077.1 GCA_021772165.1 Chlamydiota bacterium
ACAACACCCCTGGCAAGCGAGACTCGGCGTAGGCATTGCGATGCTACTCTTTGCATTCATTGGCATGGTCGTAACAGACACGATTTCCGGTGGTGGTTTTGAATACTGGAAATGGATTGTTCCGGTTTATGCGATTCTCGCGCTCTGGTTGAGCTGGTATACCCATCGAGATCCTGATGTTGTGAGGCTCGTCAGCCTGTGGCATGAAGTATTGCACTGGGTGGGGCTAATTCTAGCTGTGATCCTGATCTCTTGGTTTGTCCATCTGGGCAATCTCAGCCGCTTCAATGCGGGTCTAGTCAACTTGACTCTCCTTGCACTGACCGTCTATCTCGCTGGGGTCTATACGGAAAAAACGTTTCTTCTTATCGGCATTATTCTGGGCATTTTAGCCTTTCTTAGCGCCTTTGTGGCTCAATATCTCTGGCTCATCATTCTTCCTGTCCTGGTAGGAGGAGCCGTTGTGATTGCTCTGATCGTTTGGTTATCTCACAGAAAAACTTCTTAAGGAAGCAAGATGGGGAGAGCAACTCGTTCGCAGTAGATTTGATCCCCAAGATTGAAAATATGAATTGCCCTGTGTTTCCGTAAGTTTATCCTGCTGACTCTTCTTGTACTGACCGTGTATCTCGCTGCATCTGTTGTGGCTCAATATCTTTGGGCAGGAGGAGCCGTTGTGATTGCTCTAATCGTACCTAGCACAAGAGATCTGCTCTGCTAAGCAGGATGATTGGTAAGGTTTTGGTGGGAATAGGTAGAAACAAAAAAAGGCCGTCTGCACTTGCGTGCAGACGGCCTTCGAACTCTAGATGAGTCAGACTTCTTTAGAAGTCAAAACGTGCATTTAGCGTTAGACCGTGTAGTGACAAGTCACCAACGTCATTCTCACGACCAGCCAATTCGCTGACGAAAGGACGCATTACGTTTTGATTCCATAGGTAGTTGAAGTCATATCGAGCTGAAAAGTCGATATAGTACTTCTGGCAGTACAAGTAGCTGCCATAACCAACGCCTACTCCTAGCTGAGCCATAGAGCGAACTGTACCTACGTCGTCAGTTCTTGCAGTAGGACCGCTTGAATTCACTAGAGACTGCTTCCATCTGATAGAAGTGTAGTCTGTGTAAAGTAAAGCTCCTGTAGCATTACCTTCAAAGCGGAAGCCTTTTCCAAGCATCCAGTGACCTTTCACACCAGCGGCTGGTCCAAGTGCCCAGGAGTTAGATCCTGTTTTCGCACGTGGGCTCAAAGGAGAGACTGTATTCACAAGATTCACTGTGAATGTTTGGCGAATCCATAGAGCACGGAGACCGGCATATGGAGCCACTGTCAACTGTGTTCCTTGATAGTAAGGACGGCTAAAGAAGACATCCAACATGTCCAAGTGCATTTTCCATCTAGCTGAAGCTGCACCACCTGCTTGAGCTACACCACCTGCTACGAACCAATCAGATCCGCCCCATGTTCCGGCTGCGCCACTTGGCAGAAGCGGTGGAGTTACTGCAGAAGTTAGTTCTGTTTGGTGTAACCATGTATATTCAGCCCAACCTACCCAATCGTCGTAGTTGGTGTTGTATCCGATAGCAACTTGGAAACCAGGCTGATAATCGAAATCTGAATATTGGACGGCACCCGGTGTTGGTGTCGCTGGCGGAGCTAGAGTTGGAGCCACGAAAGCGAAATCCAATCCTTCTTGGCTAGTGTGCCAGTAAATGAAGCTAGCTGAGATATTGAAATCCCATCCGCAGCTCACTGCGATACTAGCTGGAGCATTATATGCTGCCGGGAAACATTTCTTTTCCGTAGGCAGTCCTAGTCCTTGTTCCATGCAAGCGCATGGATTCGGTGCCGAGTGGCTTCCTCTGGACATTTGTGCAAAAGCACCGGTTGCAGCCAACACAGCTGCAGCCGAACATAAGGTTAAAACTCTACTCATTCTCTTCTCCTCGAAGCAAGGTTTCTTTTAATTCGAAGAATATCGAATAAGAATTTTTTTCCCAAAACATTTTTTTGCTTATATGTTTTTCGTATGTCCATTTGCAGTAGGGATCTCGGAGAATCCCCTCGGACGAAATGGAAAAAAGTCACTTATATCTTTTTTTTCCATACCCCCATTTTTCCGAAATTTCTTTTCCGTAAACGTTGCCAAAGCTATACGCCAAAGTAGAACCAGCACAAAAAAGGCAGGCATTTTATGAGTTTTCATCCGATTGCATCTTCCATCATTGCCCTGATCGCAGGGATTCTGATCCTGATCTTCCCCAGGCTCTTGAACTATGTAGTAGCGCTCTACCTGATCATCATAGGTATCGTTGGTGTGTTAGGGCACTACCATACTTAGGGAAACACTGGGCAATTCATATTTTCAATCTCGAGGATCAAATCTACTGCGATCGAGTTTTCGGAAGTAGCTAACCGGGAAAAGGTTAACTACTTCCTCCAAACTCGTTCTCGCAACGATTTGCTCTACCGATCTTAAAAACAGCAATTACCCAGCGCTTCCTTAGGGAAACAACGTTTCCCTAAGGAGATTACGAGAGAATTTCTTCGAATTGCTGATTTGGAGAACGGAGTTAACTTTTGAAAGTTAACAAGTTAGAAAGTCAGCAGTTCGTTAAATAGATCCGCAAGAATCGCGAAATGGAGTTGTCCAGAGCTTACCTAGAGCAATTCGTGCTTGCCTGCAAATTTGATCTGAGCCAGACTTCACAGCTGACCTAATGAAATAGAAACAGGAACTGCGACGATGAGTTGGCTTTGGGATCGAGTAGTAGATGTAATGATTCGACAATGGATGCCTCTTCTTGTTCTCTACCACGCCTTTACAACGAATCTCTTCCTTAATGTAGCTGACGTTGATGCGACTGGTCTTGAAAAGGCGGGCAACCAGATGCTGGTGCCCTTCCAGTATCTCTTCGCTGGGAAGAATGCGATCTATGATCAAGACGCCTCTTCTGATTTTTCTTGGGATTTTCAACAGAGATATGAGTACCAGGACGATTTCTGGGTTAAATCTTTTTCATCGGGATTAGTTCTAGCGCCTGCTACGATTCTAGGGATTTGCCTAAAGGGTATTGCGTTTTTAGATTCCGATGTGCGCGCGAGACACAATTCGATGAAAACCTGTTTGGCATCGACAGCTATGCAATCTAATCTCGATTACTACAAAAGTCTCGGCATTGCCATCAGCGATCCCAATCTCATGGAGTCTCAAGAGCCGGAAGGGTACCAGCGCCGTCCTGGTGATGAAGAGTATCTCTCTTTAGAGAAAGTGGCTCTCGCTGATATCACAACACTCCTCAATGAAGTGAAGATTCCCTGGTGGGTTGATTGCGGAACCTGCTTAGGAGCCTATCGTTATGGTGGCGTTATTCCCTGGGATTTCGATGTGGATATCGCTGTTCTTATGCCCGACTTTCAAAATGCAAGGCGTATCCTCAATCGCCTCGATCCTGAGAAGTATTTCGTCATGGACTGGTCGAGTCGCAGCGAGCCGAACTCCTATTTGAAGATCTTCATCTACCGTACGAAGACGATGATCGATATCTATTTTTTCGCGGTCGAAAGAGAAAAACTCAGATATGTACTGTCTCTCGAAACGAATATATTCATGCCTCAATGGTGGAAAATTCGAGAGCGGCGCTTCACAGTCCCTTGCGCTTATGAGGATGTCTTTCCTCTCAGAAAAGGAATTCTCGATGGGGTGACAGTCTTTATGCCTAATCGAACAAAGAAGTTTCTCCAGCGCTATTATGGTGAGGATCTCTCTCCGGCTAAGGTGTATGATCCTGAGACCTGCAATTATGAGAAGAATCTAAATCATCCTTATTGGCAAAAGCGCTATGCGCAGTAAACTCTTTGAAATTCAAGGACATCGCGGATGCAGAGCCCGTTTTCCTGAAAACAGCCTACCTGCGATTGAGGCTGCCCAGCTCGCTGGCTGCGATGCGGTTGAGATCGATCTGCTTCTAACGAAAGATGACGTACCGATTGTGTATCACGATTTCAAACTCAATCCTCAGATCTGCTGCTATTCTGACGGATCACCTCTCGATACGAGTCCGCTCATTCGCTCTCTGACTCTTCAGGAAATCAAGCAGTTTGATTGCGGAGTCTTGAAACATCCTCTTTTCCCTCACCAGATGCCTATCGCTCAAACAAAAATTCCCACGCTCGAAGAAGTGCTCGATCATCTCGATGCCGCTACAGGCAGACCAATGCGCCTGACTCTCGAAATCAAAAGAGATGCTCTTAATCCTTCTCTCTCAGCTCCATCAAATCGTATTGCAGAGGTGGTGTTAGCTCTTGTGAAGAGAAAAAACTGGATCGATAGGGTGAGATTTTCCTCTTTTGATACAGAAATGCTCTCTGTAATGAGAAAATTGTCTTCTGAGGCTTCGCTAGGATTTATTTTTGAAGAGCCGATTGTTGAGTTTGCGCTGAAAACCGCCTCAGAGATCCGTGCGGATATTCTCTACCCTAGTGAAGAGCTCCTAAAAAGAGCCGAAGATATTCAAGATTTGCAAAATGCCGGCTTCCGCGTTATTGCATGGACGGTCAATGACCCAAAGCGATGTCAGGAGCTGATCTGCTGGGGCATCGATGGAATCATCACCGATGACCCGCAGCAGATCATTCCTTTTTTACAAGAATCGATCTCTAGTTAGCGAGATCGAATTCGAGGCCAATCTCCGGTCCACCCCGTTCGACATCCAGATCGGTGTGCAGGTGTCCTTTAAAGAAATGAGGGAATCCCAACCATTCAACTGTATCGAAACTAAAGAGAAAGTCGCCTCCAGGAAATCTCACATAAAATGTTCTATCTACTTGTAGTTTGAGAGGATCCTTGGGTTCATCCACAAGAGAGAATATGGTCGTATTGAATTTAAAAAAGACCGGTATGATTGAGCCTTTTGGGCATTCAATCGCTACATCTCCGAGCCTTCCTGCCATAAATCTATCCCACATCTCTTCAGTTACTTGGGATAGAGGGAAGATCTGTACCGGTTGCACTCCCGGTGGATACTTACTTGGATCCAATATGGAATGTTGTTCGCCTTGCTGTGCTGGCGCCGGTTGCTGTTGTGGCTGTTCTTGAGGGGGGCGAGGCGGAAAATTATTGCCCCCAGAGAAGCCTGGAGGGCGAAGCGCTTCTGCCATAGACAGTGTGGCGATCATTATACATCCAATCATCAAGAATCTCATAATCTACTCCTCTTAAGGTTTCTGTGTTCTAAAAAGTGAAGGAGATTCTTGTCGATGCGTAGATTTATGAAAAGAAAATATTAAAATATTTTCATGAAGGAGCAAAGATCGCGGCAGGAAATTCCTTGAGTACCTCGGAAAGAAGCAAGTAGGCTTTTGTTCCTCTGCGGTGAATGGGGATGCTTTTCTTTGTGTAGAGATGGATGAGTTTTTCTCCTGGGAAGTCTTCGGGAAGAGCTACCTCTCCTTCCCAAGGCTTTTGGCCATAAAAAAAACGTCCGGCGATAACGAGTGCGCACTCAGATCCATGTTTTCTGATCCATCCGATGGCTCTCTCATTGTCAATCGTAAGAGGGAGGTACTCCCCTTTTAAGAAGAGCTCTTTATGGCGTTTTCTAAAGTTAAGTGATTGCGAGAGGATCCAGAGTTTTTTCTCCTCGCTCTTTCCTAGAAGGTTTTTTCTCATCGCGTAATCGACACTGGCGCGATTGTCTGGATCTACATGGCGAAAGTTCAAAATCTCATCTCCCTGATAGAGATCTGCGATGCCGCAAGATCCCATCTTCATCACAACGGCAGAGAGGGAGTTGAGGGCTGCAACTTCAGCAATCTCTTCCTGGAAAGCTGTATCTTTATCCTGGAAAATAGAGCGCAAAAAGGATTCTGCCGCGGCTTCATACTCTTTCGAAGGGCTCATCCAAGAGGTATAGATGCCCGCTTCTCGGATCGATTTGAAAAAGCTGTGCCAGAGTCTCTCCTCAGAGACTGGCCAAAGAGCGATCATGAGCTGATAGAGAAAATATTCCGCGTTGGCATCGGGAAAGAGCTCTTCGCCTACCTGCGTTTTGTAGATTTGGTTCCGCTTTTTCCACTCGAACACCTGAGTTTTCCAGCGCTCCGGAATTTCGCTCAGTACGTGGAGGCGCATTCTGGCATCTTCGCTGAATTTCGTATCGTGGGTAGACGAGGCGAGCGATCCCAATGGCCAGTGCAACTGTTTCTGTTGATTGAAGGCGTGAAACTCCTCGATGGTCGTGCCAAATGTTTGGGGATAGCCTCCCACTTCGTTCAAAGAGATCAGGCGATTGTAGACATAGAAGGTAGAATCTTCGAATCCTTTGGCCATGGCAGGAGCTGTGATCTGCTGAAAGCGCATGGCAAACTCGGGATTGCCCTCTAGAAGAAGAGATCGAAGAAAATCAAAGAGCGACGGATGAAGGAGCTTAGCCCTTCTCCTCGCTTTTTCGATGGCTATTTCAAGATAGCCCGAATCACTCTTTCTCTCTTTAGCTCCCGGGCGAATATAGGTTCGATAGACTGGATAGCAGGCGATGATCTCCTGAAGAGCTCGCGATAGGTCTGCTTTTATGAAATCGCTCGGCTCGAGAAGAGAGCACAACATGCGAATTTGGCTGCCCATCTCTCGCTCGATGTAATTTTTCCTGCGCTCGTAGAGAACGTCTTCGAAACTGCGCTCATAACCTAGAAAGGCGTTATACACAGCGGTGAGCTCTTTTTCGTTTCGCTTCTGGATGAAAAGGCCATTTGCGGCATTGAGAAAATCGTAGCCGACCGTTCCTTCTGCCTCCCACTTCTCTGGAAGCAGCTCCTGAAACCCTAGGATTTTTTCCGTGAGAACAAGAGTTGCTCCCTTCCCTCGCAGCTTTTCAAGATAGCTACCCGGATCGAAAAGTCCATCGGGATGATCAATTCGCAAACCCTGTACTTTTCCCGACTCGATCAGCTCGAAAACGGTGCGATGATGCTCGGCAAGCACGCTCTCATCTTCAATGCGAATGGCTGCCAGCTCGTTGATATTGAAAAACCGGCGGTAGTTGATCTCCGAGCCAGCCATTTTCCAGTAAGCGAGGCGGTAGTGCTGCCTTTCGAGAAGTCCTTCGAGCTCTACCGGATTTCCGCTGAACCTCTCTAGAATCCCGGCTTCCTCTTCAGGTAAACTCATCGGACAAACAGGAAACCGATGCTCCTGGTAGCGAATCCAGAATCCCTCCTCCCAGACTAGTTCGATCTCCCCTTTTTCCAAGAGAGCCTTGCAAGGTCCCGCCAAAACAGGAAGAATCACCTTGCCTTGCAAGGGCTTCCAGTCGATATCAAAAAAGTGGGCGTAGTCGGACGCCTCCCCTCTTTTCAACACATCGATCCACCAGCGATTTTTCTTTCCTAGAATACCCATGTGATTCGGCACGACATCTAAAATCAACTTCATGCCCAGCTTCGATAGCTCTGCACAAAACGCGGTAAACTCCTCTTCTGAGCAGATTTCTGGATGAAATCGATTGGGATCAACTTGATCGTAGCCACCCGGCGTAACCGCATCGAATAGAGGTGAGCAGCAGATCCCCTCGATGCCGAGCTCCTGCAAATAGGGAAGAAGCTCTCTTGCAGAGCGCAAAGGAAAGGAGCGCGTCAGCTGAAAGCGATAGGTCGATGAGGGCACATGGGAGCAAGAATTGGTCATAGACAAAAGCTATAACAAATTCCTGCCTTTTCTTCTAAAAATATTAACTATTATGGAAGGAAATAGATTTTTTTAAACTTTGCATTTTAAGAGGTCTTGGCTTTAAAATCCTTCTGATTTAAAAAAGCGAGGTTTTGATGCATATTATTACCCAGAGTAATCAGATACAGCAAGTCTGCACTATTCATACCACGAGTGGTGGAATCGATGATAATCCGATTTTGAGAACCGCCCTGTCAATTATCCATGTGGTAAAAGCAATTTTTGTGGGATCACTTTGTGCAATTTTTGACCAAGGAGCCTATTTTCAAAAGGAAATGAGCTTGGCGATGCATTACGTGACCACTGTTTCTAGCCATACTCAAAATGTACTGAAAGGTTCCGGGAACATCGTTGAGCAAGTCCGAGATCTCAAAGCAGGTTTTATTACCAAGCTCAACATTAGTGGCCCTGTGGATGTTGTTTTAAATCGTTCTGCAAAAAGCAGTCTGATCATCACGGCAGATGACAATATCATCGATCACGTCCTAACAAAAACATCTGGTAAAGAGCTCTCCGTTTGTCTAGATCCGACTCAGTCTGTGATCATTGCAAATAAAATTCAGGTTGCCGTCAATCTTCCCAATTTTCCAAATATTGATAGCTGCGGTTCAGGAAGTGTAAAAAGCTCTGACAAATGGACAGTTGAGGATTTGACTATCGAGTTATCTGGGTCAGGGGGTGTTCAACTAGCAAGTCTTACTGGAAAACAGTTAACGACGTCGATTCTAGGTTCTGGGAATCTACATCTCCAACAGGGCAATGTTCAAAAACATGATCTTGAGATTTTAGGCAGCGGTAATTGTGTTGCCCCTAATTTGTTAAGCAATAATGCCAAAATTGAGATCAATGGATCTGGGAATGCCGTTGTCCATGTAGATAACAAAATGGATGTTCAGATTAATGGAAGCGGTTCCGTTTCTTATAAAGGCACCCCTTCTCTCTCTCTTGATATTAACGGATCCG
>JAJFMM010000078.1 GCA_021772165.1 Chlamydiota bacterium
TGGTCAACAATGCTGGCATCACCGGCTTTGACGAAGATCGAGGCCCTCAAGATCCTGAACACGCCTCTTTGGAGAGCTGGAGACGTGTGCATGCCGTCAACTCCGATAGTACTTTTCTCGGCTGTAAGGTTGCTATTGCTGCCATGAAGAAATCTGAGCATGGCTCGATCATCAATGTCTCTTCGAGATCAGGTCTGGTAGGTATTCCCGCTGCGGCCGCTTATGCTTCCAGTAAAGCTGCCATGCGCAACCATACTAAGTCTGTCGCTCTCTATTGCTGCGATCAAGGCTACAAGATCCGCTGCAACTCCATTCACCCTGCTGCTATCTTGACCCCTCTCTGGGATCCAATGCTAGGCTCCGGGCCAGATAGAGAAAAGAATATAGCGGCCATCGCCAAAGACATCCCCATGAAAAAAATGGGTATGCCCGATGATGTGGCTTATGCCGCTCTCTACTTGGCCTCTGATGAGTCCAAGTACGTCACCGGTATCGAGCTGACCATCGATGGCGGTCTCCTCGCAGGGGCTGGAGCCTCTCCGCACAAAGAAGAATAACCCCTTAAACTTAAGGGCGTTACGAAAGTAAAATAATCTAGATCCGCAACGTCCTTACTATGAGATAGTTACGAAATGTCAAGAATACCTAAAATATTCTTTATCAACTTTTTAAATTAATAAGTTACCATAGAGAGGCAACTAACTTAAATTAAGAGGATATTATGCAAACCAATCCAGCAGCAAACATACCAGATCCTGCAAACGACCCCTTCTACAAACTTTATAACTACTTAGAGGACAACTTTGCAAATGACGCCGAGATATTACCTGGTAGCACCCCCGATGTAAACGCAATAAAGAGTAAATTAAACGCGGATTTGGATTCGATACAGAAATCAATTACCGCACTCCAACCACTTGTTGATCAATTTAAAAAAGAAAATCCGAAAGAAGCCGATGCTATCGATTATTACTGGAACAAAGTAAGTCAGGAAGTACCTAAGACACGAGCTCTAGTCAATGCACTCAACTCAAGCGAATCTGTTCCCCAGCTTCAGCATGATGTTCAAAATATTGTAGACTCAACTCAACCAGATTCTCTATTCGAGGTTTATCGATTCCACGAAGCTCAGCTTCTTTCACCAGAAGACGAAAAGGAAGTTGAACTTTCTATGGATGATTATAGCTACCAACTTCAAAAACTCAAGGATGGGTTAAATTCATACACAAGCTCAGGAAAGGTTCCTACTCCCGATCAGTTAAAAGAAATCCAAACGGATTTGAGCGATTTAGAAGCTGCCCACGACAAGGTATTCTCAAGCAGCAACGGTTTATATCAGAAATATCTAACTGCACATAATTTGACGAATAATTATACTCTAAGCAGAGACTTCTCAGCCGAAGAATCTAATTGGGGAAAGGCTGATCAAGCAGCAAAGAGCTTCGTGCAAGATGCTCAAAAGGGAATTACAACGAATCTTAGCGCCGAAGTTCAGCAGTTTAACAATGCAGAGTCATGGACTGTTAATGACATGGAGAATGGAGAACCCCCAATACCTTCCACTGGGTTGAAAGATGGGCTTATCCTCTTCACTCCTCAAGCCTAACTGTTAAAATCAATGATACCTCTCGGCTTGGGGGATATCCCCCAAGCAGTTTGCTAGCCTCCCTTAGGAGGCTTTTTCTTTGACTCTTTTCAAGATCGATTTCGCAAAGCTATCGAGTGCATAGTGCTCTTTCACATAGGGAGATTGTAAGTACTCTTGTCCCGCTTGGATGTAGGCGTTATAGGTCTTTTCATCCATCTTCTTATAGAGCAGAAACTCGAGATTTTCATGGCTGTGCACAATTCATGCACAATTAAAACTTTCTAATAGTAAGCGGGATACAAATGTCTGAGGCCTGTTTTTGACGCCGGCAGACACAATCGATTAAGCCCAGAATGGCAGATAGAATGCACTCTTGCCAGCACCTACGGTTTCTCCCTGAGGCTTAAGCAAGGTTTCCTGAATTGCATCGCGGATGATGCGCGAAGCAAGGGAATAGCTAGACCGTTTGATTCCTAAGCGGTTACGTAAAGATTCATTTGTCATTTTATTGCCGCTCAGTAATTGAAGACAGGCATGTTGATAGGCTGCCCGACTGCGTTCCTTGGAATCCATGTTTTTTAGCTCCCTTGGTCCATATAAGATGGCTAGGGTGCTCTGAGTCGACTTTCGGAAATCCGGAGCAGGAAGTTGGAATAACTCAATATTGAGAATAACTTTATCAATTCCCGATCCCCGCTCTTCACAAAGATTCAACCTGCGCATGAGCCTGCCTAAGATCTCATTTCGGGACCTAGGGGTTTCATCAATAAAGCGAAGAGGATCGATCAAAGGTAATCCAGGATTAGAAATTTCGACACGATTTGTAAAAATCTCGACCATGGGACCACTACCAGAAACATTGAAGTCTTGATGGATTAATGCATTTGCCACCAGCTCTCGGATAGCGATCTCTGGATACATCCGCACTTTACGGCGGAAGGCTTCTCCAATGTGTTCATTCTGAGGGAGTTGATCGTTAATGTAGGCAGCAGCTTCTTCAAAGCCAAGTGCATACCCCTTTTTCACCTCGAATTCTTTAATTGCTTCTATGCGGTCTTGCCCACGATAGAAAATGATTCGAAGAGTTTTTCTTGCTAGGCGATCGAAATTTTCCAAATTTTTTTCAAATAGGATCGCCCCTAGATTCAAAATATCGTAACCACCCTTGTCTGATTGCGAT
>JAJFMM010000079.1 GCA_021772165.1 Chlamydiota bacterium
CTCCCAGATATAGCCAAAGAAGCACCAACATCTGGCGTTTGTGTCAAAGCGTCGAGAGGACAACCAGCCTTACAAGACCTCCATATCTTTTATCCTAGCTATATTGGGACCGACATAAAGTTGCGGCTGGAGCAAAACACAAAAGTTTACAAGCTAATTAAAGAAGAAGACATTATGTTTACTCTAACTGAGGAGGAATACAATGACTTTTTCTTCAATGCTTGAGCTTCTTAAAGTTTAGCAACAATCAAAAGTCAAAGTTTAGCAGGAGAATGCGATGCGAATACACGAAAAAGCAATAGTTAAACTAAGAGCGTGCACAACACTCGAACAACAAATGCCCCACCTTCTAATCTTTCTTAATGAGCTTGGGTACACTGATGTTGTTCAAGTGCTTAAAAAATTCCCGGCTACTTACCAAGGACAAATAATTGGAGCGAAGTCATGCAACAGTCAGGAGAGTCAGACCAATACAACACCAACGGCGACCTCCGGCTCGTCAAGCACGCCATAAGAGACCGTTGGCCAGTACCGCAAGAAACCAGAGTCGAAGTAATCACCCATATTACTAAAGTTTTGAGCGACCCAGAGAAAGACGACAATCTTAAGAACAACGTTGCTAGAACCCTGGTCGCAATCGACGGGCTTAACTTGAAGCAAGAAGAGCTACGGATTAGGGAGAAGCCAAAACACGTCATACACACAAATATGTCTATGGATGAGCTTGAAGGCCGTATTAGTGAGCTTCAAGAGGAGTTGGGTATCTCTTCGCCAGCGGCCGCACTAGAAGCGATGAATTCGCAAAAACCGTCGCTGCCCGCCCCTAAGGGTGCTCCGACTCTTGATTAGCAGGAGAAACTAATGAGCCAAGTGGCCAGCCTCCAAGAATACGCAAACCTCCTAGAAGAATTAAAGGAGCGGAAGAGCCATGAGAGCCAAACATACGAACCGCTCAAAGTCCAGGACCAATTTCACAAGGCTAATACTTGGTGTCGTCTCCTATTCGGAGGCAATCGCTCTGGCAAATCCAGAGGAGCTGCCCAAGAAATCTACTACTGGTTCGCCTCCTCCCACCCAGACCAACCCACCCCTAAGCGTCCACGTATATGGGTACTATCTGCGGAATATAGGACAATTTTTGAGGGAATTTGGAGCCATTTAAAGGCCGTCATCCCTCCTTGGACAATCGAAAGAGTAGGATCAAAGATTCCGGGCTGGGATATCCCCTCCTTCATCGAGGCCAAATCTGGAGCAAGAATAGACTTTATCTCGGCTCAAGGTGGTGCGGATACGAGACGCAAGCTACAGGCTGCGGAAATCGACTTACTAGCTGTTGACGAAGAAATATCAGGTGATCTTTGGACCGAACTCCAGGCCAGACTACTTACCAAGGGCGGTAGAGTTATCGGGTCCATGACGCTGATTGAGTCCGAAGAGTGGCTGCTCCAACTTGAAGCTGAGGCGGAAGCCGGGTCACCTGATGTTTCTGTCTTTCGACTAAACACGCAAGACAATCAATACAATGATGCGATTGCGTTCAAAAGATTTGCTGGGTCGCTGAGCCAAGACGAGTACGAAGTTCGTATTTTGGGTAAGTCCCGCCGCTCAAGGGGCTTAGTTTACTCAAAATGGTGTCCGCTAACGATCGGCTCCGACGACCGCCCCCTAAAGGGCTGCCATGTCGTCAAACCGTTTACTATTCCTCGCGACTGGAACAAGTGGTGTCTATTAGACACAGGCCACAGAACAGCGGCTGCCATCTGGATCGCAATTAGTCCCAAAGGTTACTGCTTTGGCTACCGAGAAATGTATCTACACTTTACTGATCTTCCCGAGATTGTAAGTTTTATCAAGAAGGCTGAGAGTACTGCGACCGGATCGGAAGAAATTGACATGCGACTGGTTGATCCAGCCGCTTGGAAGAAACACGCCGATGGGTCTATTGGTGCGGGTGAGCAGCTTGCTAACAACTACGATCTCTACTTTGCTCCAGCTACTTCTCGGGACAAGATGGGAGCCATCGAAGCTGCTAGATTCCTACTTCTACCCGACATCGAAGGTATCCCGCAATTTAGAGTCTTCGAGACGCTAGAAAACTTTATTATGGAGCGGAGAAAGTACCGGCTCAAGGGCGATCGAGGCAAAAGAGATGCGGACGCCCCGGCAGATCGGCCAATTAAAAGACACGATCACTTAATGAACTGTTTTGAGTACTTTGCAACCCATCTTCCCGACTATGTGGCCCCTAAAGTTTCCACAATCGAGGAACTAGCCCAAAAAGACGACAGTGAGATTGTAGTGGGGCGGGAGGAAAAGTGGCGGATTAGAAAGATGAGGCAACGAACACCGCCAGCAGAGTACGCCGAGGAGGGAGGTGGCCTGTGATAGTGCCAACTCGACAGGAAGCGGCCGATCTCGCCGGAGTTTCGCTACAAACTTTGGAATCTGGATACACCGGCCGCCGACCAACAACTTCTTATGAGGGCCGTATCGGCGATTATGTCAAAAACGAAGTTTATGCCGCCATACGTAGCAAAAAGTTTCAGATGCTGGCGTGTGCCGGCCACTTAGAGCGGTTTATCCCAGCCTTAAGAAAACTTTGGCCCACTCCGTTCATAGTAACCGACGATTCTCCCTTCGTTTCGTACCAAAAGTTTTATTGTGTGCAATACTTAATGTTCGAGACAGACACAAACTTCCCACATTGTCTTGAATTTGACCGGCCAATGATTGCCATCGACTGCCCTGAACAATGCCTCTTCCCAGCAATCAATGGATTCGATCCAGAAACGTCAATCGAGATCGCTCTTTGGATGATCGCTCATTACAATGACATTTTACCGCACCAGATTACAAAAACCTCTTAGCAGGAGAAAATCATGTATCAACCAGATGAGAACACCACAAATCGAATTAACAACAATTTTACCCATCACTCGCCGAAAGGAACGCAAACGTTACGTTACGAGAGTGTTCGGTCGATGACGCGTACTTTGGCGTCTGCTTTAGTAACACAATGTCCTCCTTCTCGCGAACTCTCAGTAGCTCTGACTAAGCTAGAAGAAGTAATGTTTTGGGCTAATGCCGCAATCGCGAGGAATGAGTAGAACCCCTTAGCAGGAGAAAATTATGGCACAGTACCGAAAGAAACCAGCAATAATCGACGCAAGTCAATGGTTTAAGCACGGAGATCATTTAAGTGTGAGGCCTCGTGTAGAGTGCTTTCATCCTGACCCTTCTGCAAACTGCAAACATTGCGGTAAGGCCGTTTCGGAGCATGGGTTTGTAGACACACTAGAAGGAGGCCATACAGTATGCCCAGCCGATTGGATTATAGAAGGAACGGCAGGCGAATTCTACCCTTGTAAGCCAGATATCTTCCCAGATATCTACGAGAAGGTGGAAGAATGAGCAAAAACAAAGTTATCCTTGCTTTTTGCACTAAAGGCCAAATATCCCCATCAGTCTACTTCGACACGCTCAGACTAGTAGCCTCCGGAGTTATTGATGGCGTGCTTGCTTCCTGCGGAACTATCCTACCCCAAACACGCAATACGGCAATTTGCTCCGCGTTACAGCAAGACCCTGACCTAACCCATCTATTGTTTATTGATGACGATGTTTCTGGCGTGCTGCCAGAAATGGTCCAAAGTTTAATCGACGCCGATAAGCCAATTATCAGCCCGGTGACAAATGGCCGACAAGCACCCTTCAAGCCGCACCTGAGAGTGGAGGATATTCCAAAGCTAATCAAGCAGCTTGAAGCCCCGCAAGATAAGCGGGAAGTTATCGAGGTTATTGGTATCGGGATGGGGTGCACGCTAATTAAAGCGGAAGTATTGGAGGCGATTGCTGAGATTGGCGACGATAGGAAGCATTTGACTTGGTTTACATTCGATCGGGAGCCAAGAGAA
>JAJFMM010000080.1 GCA_021772165.1 Chlamydiota bacterium
CAGGAATGGCGTTTCGCGTTCCTACTCTGGATGTATCTGCAGTTGACTTGACGGTTCGACTTGCAAAGGATGCTGATTATGAAGAACTATGTAACGCAATGATTGATGCCTCACAAAACCGAATGAAGGGGATCCTAGCAGTCACAGATGAGCAGGTTGTTTCATCTGATTTTATAGGCACTAGGTATTCAGCCATATTCGACAAGATGGCAGGTATCGCATTGAACCGTCGTTTTTACAAATTGATCGCTTGGTATGACAATGAGATGGGCTATTCGTATAGAGTAGTTGATTTGCTTGAATATATTGCATCTCAAGAATGAGCCAAGCGAACTTAAAAAACCTTAACACTTACGGAACTCTCAGTGAATTTTACCCGTGAACCTATCATAGAGACAGTGATCACTCCCCGAGAAGGCTGCAAACTTGTTGTGCGCAGTAGCAAAGGGGGAACACAAGAAGACTATTTTGTTGATGCAGTGGAAGTTGTATCGTTTGGACATTCTTTTTTCTTTCGCTCATTAGAGCGGCCGAAATCTTTTCTGGTGCCAGTTAGCGATTATGAGATCTTGGAACTTAAAGAGACCCGTATGGTCTTGAAGAATGCAGGATCTGAACGTTCCATCAAGATTGGAGGGGGGCGCGATACACCGCCGCCGCGCCAACAGCAGCAACCACGTAGTGAGCCAGAAGAGACCCCTGAAGAGGGAGCTCAAGAAGCGTCAGCAGAGCGCGGAGCCGAGAAAAAACGTGGACGTCGCTCGAGACGACGCAGAACAACTCCGGCAACAGATGCCAAAACTGAACAAGATTCTGATCAACAGCCTGCGGAAGCTGCTGCTGGCTCAGAAACAAGCGGAGGAGAGATTCAGGAGGCCGCACCATCTTTTATCTCCAAATTGTTTCCGCCCCCAACTACGCTTATTAAAGAGACTCTTAGTCGCTATAAATCTAGTGAAGAAGGAATCGTGATCGAAGAGGAGCCTCAAGCTGCGCAGGAAGGCATTTTTGAGCATCCGGACGTCGAAGAAGATACTCCCGTTGTTCAAGAAGAAGGGTCGGCACCTGAAGAGACGGTCCTTGCAGATGATGATTCAGCTCCGCTACCTGTTGAGGATGAGACGAAAGTCGAAGATTAATCACCAATTCAAGACCCGTATTTCTTTACGGGTCTTGCATTCAACTCAAACAATTGCCTATCCTGTTTCTTTATTCCGCTCGGATGGTGGAATGGTAGACACAGGGGACTTAAAATCCCCTGGTAGCAATACCGTGCAGGTTCGAGTCCTGTTCCGAGCATTTTGGTGGGGTATTGCGAGGTTGTGTTCGCTTGGCAGTACGGAGTACAGCCGTCGCTCCACGCCCCCACACTACCCGCACCAAACTCCCCGGAATTCGAGCATTTTGAGGGGTAATTGCGTGAGATGTTAATCTTTGCAATATGAATTCTTTCGATCTATTTGCATTTTCTGGTGTCATTGCGCTGCTTGTCGTTATTGGCATCTACAAATCTAGGATGATTCGCTCCGAATCTGCTTATCTCTTCGCAGAGAGAAAAACAAAATGGGCTGCCTTGACGGCAACGCTCGTCATGACAGAATTCAATAGCGCTACGCTTATCTCTTTTGCTTCTCTCGGCTACATTGCTGGATATTGGGCGCTCGCTCTTCCCTTCGTTTTTCTAATTGGTCTGCTTTTTTATGCTGTGACTGTCGCAGAAAAATGGAAGACGTTTGATGGGCTCTCTGTAGCGGGCTTTTTTACTCAGCGTTATGGGAAAAACATGGGTACGTTTGCCAGCGTTTTATTACTCTTAGCTATGCTCGGCTTTAGCGCTGCCTATATCAAGTCGTTGATTCTATTATTTCATCCTATTTTTCCCTCTATTGATCCGTGGGTGCTGAGTACTGCCCTTTTGACAATTGTCTTTGTAATGAGTTTGCGAGGTGGGCTCATCGCCATCATCCGTACGGATCTTTTAAGCATGGGTTTGATGCTGCTCTTTTTCCCGCTCATCGCTTTTCTCATGTGGCAGGCTCCGGCTGCCTCTGAGCCGGTTTCTCTTTCGTTATCGCAGGGTCAAGCCATTGTGCCGCCGAGCTTCATCATTTCTCTCACCGTATTGACCATGTTTACCTACATTCTTGCGCCCTGGTATGGTCAGAAGATCTTTTCCGCAGAATCGCCGAAGGTGGCTTACTGGGCTGTCATTGCGGCTGCTCTCCTGGTCTTCTTTTTGTATGGGACGGCTATCTTTGCCACTGCTTTGTTTAGAGAAAAGGGTTTTGCGTGCGCCTCTGCCGAGCAGGCCTTTCCAGCTCTCATCGATCGCTGTTTGCCTTTTGGTTTGAAGGGGATCGCGTATGCACTCTTGTTTGCCACGTCTGCTACGACGCTCACCGGCGTTTGGAGCGCCATGTCTGCGATGTGGATTGGTGATTTTTTGAAAACGGATGCGGAAGGATGCAGGCGTAGTATCTTCGCCACCATCGGTTTTGCTTCTCTATCGCTTCTTTTGGCCAACACTCTTGTAGATAGCGTTTTCAATAAGCTCATTTTAGCCAATGTGCCTGTAGCTGCACTTTCGTTTGCCTTGCTTGCGGGCTTCTATTGGAAAAGAGTTTCTTGGCTAGGCGCTGCGTTGAGCATTCTTGTAGGCTGTCTCTCTGGCGTGGGAGCGTATCTCTTTTTCGGAGAAGAGGGCGGTTATACTTGGTATTGGGCCATGTATGGCATTCCTCTTACCTTTTTCGTTGGGATTATGGGGTCTCTATTCTCTAGAGAGGCTGTTGTTTCGTGAATTGACGCATGCGTATCAGGGCTGTCAGGAACACGAGAAACGTAAAAAGATATGATGCCATCGTAAACAGGGATGGGAACAAGATCATGATGGCGAAAAAGATAAAGGCTTCTGCTCGTTCAATCAGTCCAGGACTGTAGAAAAAACTTTTATCTGTTTCTTTTTCTGTAAACACTCCCACGATTAAGAAGGAGGTGATGCAAAGAAGGATACTCCCTAGCATGAGAAGAGATGGCAAGGCTCTCGCGATTGGATCTACGGCATAGAGGCCCATGATGATCGCGAACTCGACGATCCGATCTGATACGATATCTAGGGCAGCTCCACTCGGAGAGGTCCGGTTTGTCTGACGTGCTATGGAGCCATCTACGGTGTCCATGAATCCAGAAAGGGTGAGCATCAAAAAGGCGCTTACGGGATATCCAAACGCAAGCAGGGGGATGATGCAGATACCAGAGAGACAGGCTATGCAAGTAAAAAATGTGGGCGGAAATCTCTGCAACATTCTCAAATTGATCAGAGGATCTACGCAGATCTTCTGATAGGTCTTGCGAATGTGCGTTTCAATCATTTTTTTTTCTGAACTTTTTTATTAGGATGGGGACGAGTGCCAAAATTCCCAGCAATATTAGTGCAATCCTAATTTGAAGGGCAAAGATTAATGAAAGTGAAAAAGGCTGATTGCTCTCGAAAATTTCCTGTAGGCCGCCACCTGCTAATGTGAACACCAGAGATCCTGGTGTTATCCCTATGAGAGTGGTCCAGATGAATGTGATGAGGGGCACTCCAAAGAATGCGGGTGCAAGATTAACTGCCCAAAAAGGAAAGAGAGGAACGAAACGCAAAAACAGCATGTAGCTGGCTGCGTTTTTCTTAAATCCACCCTCCATCTTTGTTAAAAAAGGACCTGCTCTCTTTCTTAAGGAATCGCCCAAGGCTGTACGCGCTGCCAGGAAGATCAATGTCGCTCCGCAGGTGGCGGAAAAGACGACATAGATTGTGCTCAGTGGTTGCGGAAAGAGATAGCCGCCTAGAAGGGATAAAACAAGACCTCCGGGAACCGACAGCGCGGTGAAAACAATGTAGGTCAAGATGTAGAGAAGGGGTACGGATATAGGATGACGTGCAAGAAAGGCTTCTATCTTGGCATGATTATCTTTGAGACTGTCAAAATTAATGTACTTGTAGATTCCTGAAAAATAAAAGATCGCAATTCCAAGCAGAATGAGAAACAGCGGGAAGAATCTTAGGATGAAGCGTTTTACTTTTTCTTTCTTTGGAAGATCGCTAGAATCGTTTGGGTCAACCATAGGTCTGCTGCCTTTCTTATTGCTTGGTTATAAATTGGATAGGGATGAATGAGGCTGGAGAGTTTGCGCAATGGGATTTTCGCCAGCATCGCTAGGGTGATCTCTCCTAGCATCTCGCCTGCGCGGGGTCCAACGATGGTGCATCCTAGAATTTTGCTGCTCCACTTCTTGGTGATGACTTTCACAAATCCTTCTGTTCTTCCTTCTGTCAGCGCGCGATCTACAGCAGAAAAAGGGATCTGGTAGCTTGCGATCTTGTAGCTTTTGGCGGCCTCTTCTTCAGATAATCCCACGCTGGCAACTTCAGGATCGGTAAATGTCACGCGCGGTATCGACTGTTTGTGATCCACTTTTTTCTTAAAAGGACCCGGAAGCAGAAGTGAGGTAAGAATGGAGCGCGCTTGATTCTCTGCCCAATGGGTGAAATAGGGTGCTCCTACAATATCTCCTACAGCCCAAATGTGCGACTGGTTAGTCCGTCCATAGCCATCTACGGGGATGCCCTTTTCAGAAAAATGGACGCCTGCTGCATCTAAGTTCAGTGAAGAGACGTTTGGTTTTCTTCCGATGGAAACGAGCAAGGCGTCTGTTTCTACTTTCTGATCTTTGTCGAGGGTGATCTGAAATTTGTTGTTATGATAACTGACTTCTTGAATCCCTAATCCGAGGTAGAGAGCGACTCCTTCTTTTTTGAATTGCTCGTCAATCACTGTTTGTGCGTCGGGCTCTTCTTTATTCAGTAGGGTATCATGAGAATGAATCAGAGAGACTTGAGAGCCGAGCCTGTGGAAAGCTTGTGCGAGCTCGCAACCGATGGGTCCCCCGCCCAATACTGCTAGGGTCTTGGGAATTTCTTTCAGATCAAAAACAGTTTCATTGGTCAAAAAGGGTGTTTCTTC
>JAJFMM010000009.1 GCA_021772165.1 Chlamydiota bacterium
CAGAATTTGCTAATTGGCGCTGCTCTAACTCCGCATCAAATGCTTGTTGATAAAGCCATGCGTGCGGCTCGCCTAAAAGTTGTGCTTCCTGCTTAAGACTCAGGAATCCGGTTTGATTCAGATTCGTTCTTAAGTAGCTCGTATGCTCATCGACGACCCCCTGCAGCATCTTGTAGACATCATTTTGCCGCTTTGCGAGATACTCGATCTGCGCTTCAGCCACCTGATCGTGATCCTCTTTGAGATGGCGCTGATAATGAAGCATTAATTCATTGAGGATATTCGCACCCAAATGGCGATCGCGGTGAACAAAAAAGAGATCGAAAAGGGATTTATTGGTTTTGTGACTAGCGATCTGCAGACAGCCCCTCAACATCTCAACCGAAGAGATCCATGGAGAGAGCGCAAAAGTATAGTGCCTTCCACATTTCAGCGATTTAGGAACTTTAGAAAGAGAAAAAGAGAGCCCCGCTTCCAAAAAGACCTTCGTCCCCACACGACCTTCAATCGGCTCTGAGCTACCCACCACTGTAAATTCTTCAGCACTCTTAAAACAGAGCTGAAAACTCCGAGTTTCCTCTCCTTCATAAAAAACATCGACAAATTGGAACGCGTCGAGGTCATCGATTTTGCGACCTCTTAAAATCCGAAGATTCTCCGTAATACGCTTCCAGGCTTTTCCGAGCTTTCCTCCTGAAAGAGGCGCTATCTGAAGACCAAATTGAACGACCAGGGGTTTTAAAATCAGGTTCGATTGGAAGAGAGCAGAGGCTTCGGGGGAGTCCCCAGAAATGCCCAGACCGCCTAACATCCCTAGTACGCCTTCTCCTCCCTTTTTTTCTGCACTTTCTTTGAAAGTCGCTAGAGCCCTGTATTTAACCGGCTTGGCTAGAGAATAAAAAGAAGCGAGAGCACAGCCAATAAGAGCGGCTCGAAAAAGCGTCTTTTTCTGCTTTCGCAAAAGCCTTGCGATGTCTCCGAGAGAAAAGATCTTTTCTTCAGGGTCTACATTCATCATGGTATGGTCAATCCAAACGAGCCTGCGCTTTGGCTGATTACGTCAATGGTTGTAAAGCTAGGCAGAAGCTGAGATACGAAACGATTCCATTCCGCGATCGGGGTAGCTGCCACATAAACAATATCACCGGGCATCAGAAGCAAACTATCATTAGGCAGATGAATGACATGTTCCCAGCTCAAGGTATAGATTTTAGGTTTGGCGATATTGCCGCGTATCACCTGGATATAAGATTTGTCACCGGTGTAGGGAATGCCTCGCGCTTCAGCAAGAGCATGACGCAGTGACATATAACCGTGAGGCAAACTGATTACACGTTCCACCCCAACCTCTCCCATAATCATCAGTGACGCTGCGGATGGCTCAGCAATATAGATCTTGTCGCCACCTCTCATGACGATATTTTGCTCCATATTCCCTTCTTTCAACAGCTTGAAAAGATCGACAGAGAGCATGAGGTCATCTCGAAGCACGTAGCTCTTGAAGAGATTCGCTTCTGTTGGAACACGAGCCTTAGCCAATACGTCAAAAAGGCGAATCTTTCCATCGACAGGGATACTGGGCATAGCAACGAGTCCAGCTAACTCCACTTTGCGAGTAAAACGGTCTCGATAGGTCAGAAAAATGGAAACATCGCGAATCTCTTTTCGATAGCTTTCTTGGATTTTATCGCGAGCTTCTTCCAAGGTAAGGCCTTCTACCGCAACGGGAGGGAGATCCGGAAGTGCGATCTGCCCACTTGTCACACGGTAACCCACCGTTTTTCCGATCTCCTGTACCGCAGCAATCAGATCTTGCCGCTTAGGATGATAGAGAGCAATTTCCAGTAGATCATCTTCGTGGATACGATCCTGATATTCCTTTAGGAACTCCTCATCGACCTCATCATATAATTTTCCTTCCATCTCAAGAATGGAAAATTTTCCTTCGCGGATCTTGTAAGAGTCCATGACGAACTCATCTGCACCGCATATCTCTTTTCCCATGTAGGGACTATTGCAGGAGACGGCTCCTAAGGCGATCAGAATAGATAGAAAAAAACGCATGTAAATCCCCTGGCATTTAAGCTAGGCTCTCTTTTAAGATAGAGAGGATGATCATGTATAACAGAAGTTATTTTAAGGGAAAATGCAAAAAAACTCTGTGAAGCGCATTCTTATCACAGGCGCTGCTGGTTTTATTGGTTTCCATCTCGCTCTTCACCTGAAGAAGCGAGGCGATCTTGTTGTGGGCATTGATAATTTCAACGCTTATTACGATCCCAAACTCAAGAGAGACCGAAGAGATCAGTTGGTGCAGGCCGGCATTGAAGTGCTGACGGCTGACATTCGCGATCGGGATTTTCTACGGCTCCTCCTTCTACGCAATGAAATTACGCATGTAGTGCATCTTGCAGCGCAAGCCGGAGTGAGACACTCCCTCTTTGAGCCTGATGATTATGTTGCCTCCAATCTACACGGCTTCGTCTCGATTCTCGAAGCCTGCCGAGCGTTTCCGAGCATCAAGTTGATCTACGCTTCCTCCTCTTCCGTCTACGGACTCAATAAAAAAACGCCCTTTAGCGTCGAAGATCCTACAGACCAACCGGCCAATCTCTACGGAGCGACAAAGAAAGCCAATGAAGTGATGGCACACGCCTATCATCATCTCTACGGTCTCTCTGTGACAGCTCTACGCTATTTTACGGTTTATGGACCTTGGGGAAGACCTGATATGGCCTATTACCGTTTCACCTCTCAAATTTGCGAAAAGCAGCCGATTCAAGTGTTCAACCGCGGTCAGATGAAACGAGATTTCACCTACATCGATGATATCGTTCGAGGAACTACCGCAGCTGTAGATCTTGGAGCTGCTTGTGAAACATTCAATCTAGGCAACAATCGACCTGTTGCTCTGCTCCACATGATTCAGCTTCTGGAAGAGGGTCTTGGACTCAAAGCCGCAAAAGAGATGCTACCGATGCAGATGGGAGAGGTCACAGAAACTTACGCTGACATCGAAAAAAGTCAAAAGATGCTAAATTTCCAACCCTTAATCAGTCTTGAAGAAGGGATTAGCAATTTTCTCGAATGGTACCGCGCCTACCACCTCGATTCAACGACAGCCTATTCATTTTCTTCAAATTAGACTTTTGAATGCCTGCGGCAGAAACTCGATGAGATCTTCCGCAATCATACAATAAGACGTTTTCTCAACGGCGGCAGCTTCTCCCGCCAATGCGTGTAGAAAAACCCCCAAAAGCGCAGCCTCTTTTGCACTGCAGCCTTGCGCTAAGAGTGCCGCGAGCAGCCCTGTAAGAACATCGCCGCTGCCAGCCGTCGCCATCCCTGGATCACCACGTGCAATCAAATAGGGTCTTTCTTTCGGCAAGAAAACCCAAGTCGGAGCCCCCTTCAACACAAGCACCGTCTTCTTCTCTTCGCAAAAATCCTGACAAGCCTTCAGAAGAGCAGCCTCATCCATCTTCTCTTTTCCAAGAAGCCGGAGCATCTCACCCCGATGCGGGGTGCAAATAGAACTGCTTGGCATAGGCAGATCGGAATAAAGGGCATCGGCATCAAAAACTGTAGGAACAGAGCTCTCTTTGAGCATGGCAAAGAGCTGCTTTTTTCTCTCTTCACTGCGACCGATTCCAGGACCCACAAAGAGAGCATTCGCCTTTTCTGTCGCCATCTTCCACGCCTCCTCTCTCCAAGGAATGCGAATCACTTCATAAGGGGCGTCCAGCGTTTCCGCTTGGGCTTCTTGAATGTAAAACCACTTTACAATGCCGGCGCCACCTCGCAATGCAGCCTTTGAGGCGAGCTTGGCTGAGCCGGCATATCCGGGAGAGCCCGCAAATCCTGCGACAAATCCGGCTTGATACTTGTGTCGACAGCGATCGACTAAAGGGAGAAGTTCAGCCACCGACTCTTCTTCAAGTAGAGTAGCTACTTCTTTAGCTTCCTGCAGAGCTTCATCAGGCAGTCCAAAATCAGCAACAGAGAGCTCTCCTACAACATTGAGCCCACTATTGAGAAACAAGCCGATCTTCGGCAGCCCCATGGTCACAGTGAGGGCGGCTTGAATTACAACTCCCCCGATCTCTCCGGTAGACCCATTCAAACCTGACGGGATATCGATGGCTAAAGTAGGAGCTTCCGACAGGTTTGCGATCTCAATCGCATCTTTTAGGCGCCCTTCGATTTGACCGGAAAAACCAGTACCAAGCAGGCCATCGATCAGAATCCCATCACTACCTGGATCACTGAGCGGAACAATCTGCCCACCTTTTTTTATAAATTCTTGAGCGAAACGCTTACACAGCTCACTGCACTCTTCGAGGGGAGCTAGATGCATCGCCTGCACCTCAAAGCCCGCCTCTAGAAGATGAGCACCTGCAACAAAGGCATCTCCGCCCTTGTTTCCTTTCCAGGCAAAGAGTGTTGCTTTTGCGGATAAACCGTAGAGGGAAACCCATTCTTGAGCAGCTTCTGCTACACACAGTCCGGCTTGCTGCATGAATGCAAGATGCTTGGAGCCTTTTTCAACAGCCCACTTTTCTACACGAGCCATCTCTTGAGCAGTTACGATCTTCATGAGGGACTATCCTAAAAGGTTTTTTTCGGTGTAACAAACAGAGACGTTATTCGTCAAAGATGCTCTTCTTTGATCGCGCGCTGCAGAAGTGATTGAACAGCTTCTTTTGGATGCATGCCTTCATAGATAATTGCATAGGTCGCTTCCGTAATTGGAATAGGAATGCCATGCTTACGACCCAGCTGCAGTGCTGAAACACAAGTATAGACACCCTCGACAGCCATGCCGATTTTTTGACGCGCGCCTTCGGGAGAAAAACCCTCCGCGATCAGACGGCCATAGCGATAGTTGCGGCTATGCGTAGAGAGACAAGTAACGCAGAGATCTCCCAAGCCGGATAGTCCATTGAGCGTTTCGGGCTTGCAGTCTTTAACGACACACAGTTTGCGAATCTCATGCAGACCACGCGTCATCAGAGCTGCCTTAGTATTATCTCCACAGCCTAGGCCATCAGCGATACCGCAGGCGATCGCCATAATATTTTTCATTGCGCCGCCGAAGCAGACGCCTTTGAGATCTGAGTTTGGATAGACACGGAATTTGGGCGATGTGAATAGCTCAAGGATCTTTTTCATCACGCTCGCATCATAGGCTGAGCAGACAACAGAAGTGGGCAGTTCACAAACAACTTCTTCTGCATGGCTCGGACCACTGAGGCAGCCAATCAAAGGACTTTCTTTTACGCCCATCAATTCTGAAATGACCTCAGGCAAGAGAAGGCCCGATTTCTGTTCGATACCTTTTGAAGTAAGAATCACTGGGCACTGAATTTTTCCCAGTCGGATGACCTCGGTGAAAACGGGACGAATGCCGGAAGATGTCACACTCTCTACGATGACATCGCATCCATCGAGAGCCTCGGCGAGATCGCTTGTAAAATGAATATTGTCGGGAGCTCGGGCATCTGCGAGTTTAGGATGTACGCGCGTTTTTTCCAGCTGATCGGCGAACTCTTTACGTCGCGTCCAGACAGAAACGGAGTATCCGTTATTCGCAATGAGCGAGGCTATAGCAAAGCCCCAGGTTCCGGCTCCTAGGTAAGCAATTTTTTTCATGATGTAACTATTATACCATGAGCAGCTTTTCAATCGCCCCTATACTTTTTTTTTCTTTTAGAGGCGCA
>JAJFMM010000081.1 GCA_021772165.1 Chlamydiota bacterium
AATCGTCTCAACATGCTTGCGATGGCCAATGAGGATGACGTGATAGCCCTTATCCGCATAGCGCTTGGCTGCTGAGTGCACTTTCGTAACAAGTCCGCAGGTCGCATCGATCTGAAACAGATTGCGCTCTTTTGCTTCTTCTCTTACGGAGGGTGGGACTCCGTGGGCGGAAAAGATGATGCGGGAACCTTCCGGTACGTCTTTCAGGTCTTCGACGAAAATTGCCCCCAGATTTTTGAGCTCTTCAACCACGTGGCGGTTGTGCACGATCTCATGCTTTACATAGATCGGGGCGCCCCAAAGCTCCAGTGCGCGCTTGACTGTGTCAATCGCACGCTCTACTCCGGCACAAAATCCTCTGGGCTTAGATAAAAGAAGCTGCATAAAAATCCCCATGAAAAGGGAACAGAATAGCAGCCCTCAAGGAAGATCTGAAGTAAATTTATTTTTTGATGACTTGGTGCAAGAGTCCCTCGCAAGAATCGAGGATCATATCCATTACTCCTTCGAATCCGCTGCTCAGGTAGTAGGGATCGGGGATCTCCTGGTCCTTGAAACGCTTGCTATAGGCGGTGGCGAGCTGGACTTTTTCTCTCTCGCTTTCGTTTGTTGCCTGGAGCTTAACCTGCTCCAGAACGGGACGATCCACGGCTAGGATCAGGTCATAGATTTCAAACATGTAGGGCTGGAATTGCTGCGACTGATGGTCGATCAAGATCTCATGCTTTTTAGCCACTTCGAACATTCTCTGGCTGGGGCGCTCTCCAACATGATGCCAGCCTACGCCGCAACTGTCGACGTGGAGGCTCTCTGCAAGGCCGGCTTTCGCAGCCAGGTGGCGCAAGGCGGCTTCCAATGTGGGCGAGCGGCAGATGTTTGCCATGCAAACAAAGAGAACCGAGATCACTGCGTATCTGCAGCGCAGCGGAATCCGTAGGTTCCATTGACTGCTCCGGGGTTATTGCGATGGCGGTGCGAGCAGCGAAGGTCCTCTTTCAAGCTCTTCCAGCAGCCACCTCGCAATACTCGATAAACGCCCTGTTGGGGCCCTGTTGGATTATCCGGCTCAACAACAGACGCATCATAATAGTTGTAGGCGTACCAGTCCTCACACCATTCGTATACGTTGCCTGCAATATCATAGAGTCCAGAACCATTGGCGGGATAGCTCATCACGGAGGTCGTATCAGAGCTAAAGAAATTCGCTTGGCTGCGCTCTATCTCTTTCCCTGTTGTGTAGACGCTCCCTTCTTGCCCACATGTCGCTGCAGCTTCCCACTCAGCTTCTGTCGGCAAGCGTTTGCCGATCCACTTTGCGTAGGCTGTCGCTCCGTACCAGGTAACGCCGACCACCGGATGGCGGGCATAACCCGATTCGATCACAAGCTTTCCTCCGCTGCGTTTAATACGCGAGTCGCGAAGACGGATGATATCATTGTTGTTGCTATCTTTCTCACCGCCCATCGCTTCCAAAAAGCGCACAAACTGCTCGTTGGTCACAGGGTGCACGTCCATCGCGAAGCTAGAGAGTGTAACGGGATGTCTCGGCATCTCATCACGGGCGCCGCCATTGCCACCGCGCTGATAAATACCGTCAGGTATCACGATCATCTCGGAGAGAATCGGCTCAACTTCTTTAATCTCAACTTTCTTCGGCACGTAGTGCGAGACGAGTAGATCGCGCTGGAATATCGCTCCAGGATCGGGCTCATATTCCGGACGAGCTATCTCGCCCGGTCGCAAGACCGGCTTGAGGGTTTCTTCGTGGCTCTCTTCTGTTTGCACAACTCCTGCTGCCGCAGGCTCTTCTTTGAATTCAAAGGCCATCTGTAGCGTGCTATCGAGCTTTTCTTCAATTTGAGAAAGTGAGAGTAGGTCCTCTCCTGACATTTTAGGTGCTTTGAGACACTCTTCCATCGCATGCACGAGATGCACAGGGCGCTCTCTTGGATGGGTCTGGAGGCAGCGCAGCACTAGATTGTCCCAGTTGCCTACAGCGTCCGGCAGCAATTTGGATGGTAGCTCAAAACAGCCTTCCGGCACTCTTCTGGCAAGCAGGTAGTAGGCAAGTGCTCCAAAAGAGTAGGTGTCGATCTTCTGATCTCCTCCGCCTGTTTCTAGCGTTTTTTGCTCTGGCGCAAGAAATCCGAATGCACTGATGAACTGGTGGCAAGCGCGCATCGCTTGCTCTGAGGGGGAAAATGAGGTGGCCATCTGCTCACAGAGGCGAGAAAAGGAGATCCCCTCTCCTAAGAGTCTTGTCATGGCAAAATCAGAGAGCTGGATGCGCACTCCCTCTCCGTCAGCTTTGACGAGTAGGTTGGTCAGTTTCAGCGCTCCGTGGAAAAGCGGTCTGCCACCGAGGGTCTTCTCGTGAGCGTAATCGAGCGCTGAGGCTACCTGTTGTAAGATAGAGATGTAATCGCCCTCAGAGAGAGAGCGGCCCTTCAAGCTCAAGTAGCGCTCGAGGTGCATCGTTTCTCCCAAGGAATCGACGATCGGATCCATCACAAGAAAATAGCGCCCCTCGGCACAAGTGACATTGTGAATTTTAACGATGTTGGGGTGATCGAGAAGTGCAATGCTATGGACATCTTCTTCCAAACGCCGCAAAAAGGCAGCGTCGGAACAGATCGACTCCGGCAGTACTTTCAAAGCATAGGGCTTCTTGATAAATCGGTGTTCAGCAAGGTACACATCGCCGAATGCTCCCGATCCCAGAAGTCTTTGCAGGTTATAATCGCCTAAATTTTCCAAGTGCATAACATCCCCCAAAACATGGAATGATAGAAATGTGTCCCATTCTATGCAATGAGAAGAGAAAATTTACTTCTAAAACACACCTAAAAACTTAGCAAAGTAGTACGCAACAACCGCAAGAAGAACGAATGCACCGCCCCAGAGCAAATTGGGCATCCAGCGCACTCCACCATGAGGACTTCCTCGCGCTTCCAGAGTTCCTATCCCGTAAGCAAAATCTTGCTTTTCAGGCGGCATTCGGAAGGCATCTGGATATTCCTGGTTCAATTTATCGTTGTCAAATCCGAGAAATCCAGCATATTGGCGGATAAATCCAAGTGCATATGCATTCGATAGAAAGTTACCGATACGCCCTTCTTCGATCGCCTGCAGATACATCTGTCGGATGGAAGTTGCGTTCTCCACCTCTTTCAAAGAAAGATTCATTTCCTCTCTCTTGGAGCGGAAATGCTCCCCCATTACTTTGATCTCTTCGCTCATAAAATTTTGCGGTCCCCCGAATTTGTATCGCATTCTACCAAACTCGACATTTAGATGCCATTCGAGTTAGAATAGCTTTTCCATGAAACCGTCCACATTTACTGCCAAAATCTTACCGGAGCAGATCGCCAAGCTGCAAGCTGACTTGGAAGAGCAGGGCTTTACCTTTACCAAACCGGTGCATACCGTATTCTCGGCGAAGAAGAAGGGCGTTGTCTGCACCTTATATGAGTCGGGCAGCCTGGTGGTTCAGGGAAAAGAGATGGGCGAATTCATCGAGTTCTATCTCGAGCCGGAAGTGCTCAACGAATTTAAGTTCTCCCATCCCGATGTAGATCTCGACCTCTCTGCCCGCATCGGCCTGGATGAGGCGGGTAAAGGCGATTTTTTCGGTCCCCTTTGCATCGGCGGCGTCTATGCCGACGAGGATGGAATTCGCAAACTCCGAGAGCTGGGCGTCCGAGATAGTAAGCGCTTTTCAGACGAATCGATCCTCAAACTCGCACGCAAGATCCGCGCGGCCTTTCCTTACACCGTCATCCGCCTTTTTCCTCAGAAATACAATGAGCTCTACGGGCGTTTCAAGAATCTCAACCGTCTTCTCGCTTGGGCGCACGCCTCTGCACTGGGTGACTTGAGTCAGAAAACGGGCTGTAAAAAAGCGATTCTCGACCAGTTTGCCGATCGCAAGGTTGCAGAACAGGCTCTGCAGCAAAAACGGATCGAGGTCGAGTTAATACAGCGCGTACGCGGAGAGGCTGATCCTGTTGTCGCAGCGGCTTCCATTTTAGCTCGCGCAGGGTTTCTTGAAGGAATGGAAACGCTGAGCCAGGAAATCGGCTCTGTTTTGCCAAAAGGCGCTGGAAAACCTGTCTTAACTGCCGGCGTAAAACTGGTAGTAAAACATGGTCCGGATGTGCTAGAAAAAGTGGCGAAGACCCACTTCAAAACAAAGGGTGAAATCCTTGCTAGAGTCACTTAGGATTGAAAACCTTATTCTGATCCGCCACACCGAAATCCACTTCGGCAAAGGGCTCAATATTCTCACAGGCGAAACTGGCTCGGGAAAATCCGCTGTCCTCACTGCCATTCGGCTGCTCGCCGGAGAAAAAGCAGACGCTCAACTCCTCTCAGATCCAACGAAGCCCGCCATCATTGAAGGTAAAATCCTCTTTCAAAAGCTAGCGATTCCAGAACTCGATCTTTTTGGCGATCAGCAAACCTGCACGATCCGTCGAGAAATTCTTCCCTCCGGTAAAAGCCGCGCGTTTTTTGAGGGTCGTCTCATTGGTATAGTGCAATTGAAAAAACTCGTCAGGGACGCGATCGAGTTTGCCAATCAGAGCGGAGTTAGAGAGATTCTCTCCTCAGCATCGCAGCGCGACCTCCTCGATCTCTGGGCAGGCGCTGACACCTCTCGCATCGCCTATGCCAAGCAGCTCTCCTTAACAGCAGAGCTCGATCGCTTGAAAGAGGAGAAAAAAAGCGCCCACCTCTCCTTGGAATTTGCCCAGCTACAGATCGGAGACATCGAAGAAGTTAACTGGAAACTGGGCGAAGAAGAGACGCTGACAGAAGAGCACAAAAACCAGGCCAACGCTGCAGATACGACGCAGACACTCTCCTCGGTGCTAAGCGAGCTCAGCGAAAACTCCCTCTCATCGAAGCTGCGCAAGCTGGCCAACCAGCTTCCCAAAAATGAAGCCGCAGCGCTGCTCACGAGTGCATCTGTCGAGGTCATGGAAGCAGAAAGACTCATAGAAACCTCTTTGGGGCAATGCGAGCCCGATCCGCACCGCCTCGAAATGATTGAAAAGAGAATTGCTCAGATCGAGAAGATCAAAAGAAAGTATGGGCGGACACTCATTGAGGTCGACGAGCGGATGCAGACGCTCAAACAGCAAGTCACCGGCTTTGAGCAGATCGATGATAGAATCGAAGCTGCTGAAGCAGAGCAGCTGCACTTAAGACAGAAAAATCAAGAGATAGCAGACGAGCTCTCCCTCCTGCGTCAGAAGCAGAGCCTCTCTCTCCAAGAGGAGCTTTTAACAGAGCTCAAATCTCTCCACCTACCCCATGCGCGCTTCGAAATCTCTTTAGAAACAAAGCCCCTCGGCCCCGATGGATGCGATTGCGTACGCTTTCTTTTCTCCGCCAATCCAGGCCAACCTCTTCAGCCCCTCGAAGAGTGCGCCAGCGGAGGAGAGCAGTCGCGCATCTTTTTCGCGCTGAAAAGCGTCATGGCAAAAAAAGAAGAGAGAGACTGTCTAGTCCTCGATGAGATCGACAGCAATGTCGGCGGCGTCGCGGCGTCAATTTTAGGCCAAAAGCTGCAAACTCTCGGCCAAGAGCGTCAACTGATCTGCATTACTCACTTCGTGCAGGCTGCACAATATGCAACGCTACACTTTCTCGTAGAAAAAAGTTCTAGCGCATCAGATGCTGTAACAACAGTTCGTCTTCTCAATGATGAAGAGAAACGATGCGAATATCAGAGAATGATGGGTAATCAGAAATAGGTTCCTCATTGAAAGGATTTGTTGAAACAGCTAGGATCAAGAATTTGGACTGGCCCAATGCGCTTTAATAAGCTTACAGCTGCTTTTCTAGCCTCTTTTTTAAGTCTCAGCTCACTTCACGCTGAGGAAGAAGAACATGTCTACACATACTGGGAAATTCATCCTTGGCATGTTGGCGGGCAATTTCTTCGTGTAGGAAAAGCTGATTGCAGACGCAATCAGGGTCACATGTACTATCGAAAGACCCAAGCTTTCACTCAAATTCTCCTGCCGATCAACTACGACAATTTCTTCATCCCGCGCATCGAGTATAACAACGTATCGTTCGATTGGAGCCGAAACCCCAATTTCAACCAGAAGAACTTTAATGTCCTACAGTCCAGCTTAGCATTTTATACAACCGCCTTAGACGAGTGGAAGTGGATTGCGCGCTTTGACTACAACCTGCAGCTCGATCACATGAAGCATCCCGGAAAATACAGTCTCTACAATGGACTACTCTGGGGAGCCTTAAAAATTCACCGGAAATGGCACTACCATGTAGGCGGTTTGGGCTATGTTGGACTCGAAGGTGGAACCTTCTACCCAATTATCGGCGCTGACTTCGCACCTAATAAGCACTGGTTTTTCCAAGCACTCTTCCCAATCAACTACTCGGCCGAATACAAAAAGGAGCGCTGGACGTTCGCCTTTAAAATTCGTCCGGTAAAAGAGCGTCTGCGAAGCGGACCGAATGAGCCGGTACCGAAATCGGTCTTTAGCTACGCCGCCTACGGTAGTGAGATCAATGTGAGCTATGATATTCCGCTCCGCTTGAATGCAGAGATCTACGGAGGGGTAAACTACGGTGGAAAATTCTATGTGAAAGATGGCCATGGCCACAATGCGACGTATGTAAACTTCGGAGCAGCCCCCTACTTTGGGGCCGCTCTCGACTTTGGTTTCTAAAAAGCACCAAATTTTCTCTAAAACGCCTCAAGAAGAGGCATTGTAAAATGCTCTATTCTTGATTTCGATATCTTTGAAATACGGCTTGATCAAGGATTTTAGATACACCAACTAAAGCAGCTATTCGACATGTCAACCCAAAGCTACCAAGATCTTTCATCAAATGGTAAGCTGGAGCCCACATTTCCTTATTGATCCATAAGATTGAACACAAACCTCTCTCATGTGGATCTTGACAAAACCTGTCGTAACGATCAGCAGTTGTAGTAGCTAAATCATTTATCATGGCTAAAGCAACCCAAGTGCCTGCAAAATATACTGCAGCTGTCACTAATCGGTCCACTTGGAGTTGATGATTTTTAGATTCAAGTGGCTTAATCTGTATGACTTTGTCAAGACTATTAGCTGGTTGTATTTTCATATTTTCACATATTTTAAATATTCACTCACATCTCCCTGATGCTTACTCCAGTCCATTTTCGCAAAAACATCAACTATGAATGCTGCACCAACCCATCCAGTTACACTTTCTCCACCGCAATAAGTTGCTATGGAAAGTAGAGTTGTATAACAAGGAAAGTCACTTTTTTCTTGGCAACCCAGTTTTTGGTATCTGAGACTAACTTTCTCACACATAGGAGAAAATAATATTTTATTTGCTGCATATGCTGCTGACATAGCAGCTACCACAGGTGCAGCCACAGCTACAGCGCCTCCAGCGCCAGCTGCCATAACAGCTCCACCTACTGCTGGTACTCCCATAAAAATCTCCTTAAAATAAAATTAGTTGTTTTCTTTCGTCACATAATAAATAAACACAAGATTAAGAAAAACCAAAAAGAATTAGTATGGAGATTAAAAAATTTAACAACATTCAGCTATCGAAATTAAAGATATACATACCGACAAATGACTTAAAAGAACATGATTCTTGACTAATTCGCATTAACAATGCAACCTTTACGGCGTTTAAAATTTAACTGGAGAAAAAGATTTATGTCAGCCCAACCCACAAATTCCTCGTCATCACAAAATCTGACCGTAACTGTCGAATGGAGTGCAGCTCCAGCTAAAAAAGCCTTGAAAGAGGGGTATGGAAGCTATACGGATGTTGCGACTACTGCTATGGAAGAGGGTCTTAAAGCTGGAGTAAAAGCGGCAGCTAAACAAGCTCCTCAATATGCGTCTCTTTTAGAATGCGCCAATCCAAAAATTGAAGATGCTGCTGCAAAGACAAATGAAGCGTATAAAGCCTATGGTGGCACGGCAGTAGACAAAGCATATGAGACCTCAGACTCTCTTGCATCTCGAACGGATCAATATTATGGATGCTACAAATAATATATTTAAATTAGCGCACTTGTTTCCGAGTGCGCTCAAAAAGGAGAATTTTTTTTTCATGCTTTCGTTGGGCGGAATATCTAGAGCGTTTGGGGGTAGAGATTACTCCCTAAGTCATAATTATGAAAATCTGTTGAAAACATGGTATTTGGAAGGGAGTGAAGTTCGCCTTATTCGCTTAGGTGATCAGTTGATCACTGAGCACGTATATCAGTTTGAAGCACCCAAAAGAGTTCAAGTCGATATACCAGAACACATTCCAAGGGAGCAAGCCATTGAGCAGTTAATGACTATGCAGCCTGTTATAGTGAATGATGGTCATGTTCACTTTGTAAGGAGTTCCGTTCCAGAACCTGTTTCCTCCCCTGAACCTGTGCTTGTAGAAGATGGAATTGCAAAGGAGTGGCCTGATGTAAGAGCCGATGGAGCTGTCCTTCAACTGATTCGATTGGGCGATAGATTGCATTACGCCATAATCCCACCGTTTGCAGAACCGATTGAAGTCCCTATTACTTTACCTGACCCTGATGAGATGTCCATTGATGAGGTGATTAATCAATTAAGTAGGCGTGAATGTGTCCTGGAAAACGACAACGTTATTCGCTTTAAAAGCGAAATAGACAACGAGACTCTAATCGATAGCGATAATTGGTCCCTAACTTTGGTTGATAGCTTTGTTGATCGTCCATGGAGACGTCCATTTACGTGGGGTGGACATGCAAATATCTTTATTGAAACAATAGAGGGAGGCGTTCCTTTTCTCCGTTGGAAACATTTAATGAGTTCGAATTATGAGCCCAAGATAGATGAACGAAATCTCAAACAATTTGATCCCAGCAGAATCGCCTCCCAAAGCGTAACTTGGCTTCGCTCTAAAGAAATGGTTCAGGGGATGCTTGATGGGATCGCCTATGAAAAAACACGTCAAGATCAAGGCAATGTTACTGCAAATTTTAACCTAAGAGGTAACGGAGCATTTGGTGTTAAGCCTAAAAAAGTTGAGGGCGAGGAAGTTACATCTCATAATTGTTACACATGGGCAAAAGATAAACTTGCCAAAGCTGGTGTGCATTTATATGAGAAAGAATCTGATAAGCCAATAGTGGTAACGCCAAAATCACGTATTTCCCTTGATTCTTTGTACTCAAGAGAAAGAGTATCGGTATGGGTCTATGAGCTTGGTAGATATATGATACCTGGTCCGCCCCATCATTATGATTTAACAGAACAAATCAATACACTTCTTGAAAACCGTCCCTGGAAACTAGCCAATAATCAAGATGGGCAGTGTGGAGTAGCTGCCGTTCAAAGCGACACCGGTATCTCTCATGATGGAAAAGAACTAATATTTGATCTTAGAGGAGCTGCCGCTCCAAGCGACACCGGTATCTCTCATGATGGAAAAGAACTAGTATCTGTTCGTAGATGGCCTATCGGTCAAAGCGATACCAGCATCTCTTGTGATGGAAAAGAGCTAGCATATGATCTCGGAGTAGCTTCCATTCAAAACAATACCGTTATCTCTTGTGATGGAAAAGAGCTAGCCTTTAATCTTGAGGGAGCCGAGATCTCTGTTCAGGTTGTCGGGGAGGGTATTCAACAAATCGATTTAACCGAAATGATACAAGAACAAATTCATCGCGATGTCTTATCAAAGCCCTTTGTGATGACTTACAACTTGAGGTCAGCGCTTGGCTTCTATAAAGGAGTGGATACCTGTGTTATTCTATAAATTAGGAAAAATATCATGAATTTAACAGTAGTAATTGAAAAATCCTCTATTGACCAGGAATTCCTAGCTATCGCAGCTAATGCAAAACCAGGAATTTCTTTTTTTGGCCGTCGTTATATTCAAGTACATGGATATAAAGGGCATGCTTCAATCGATGCTATGGCGGAGAGAGTGATCGCAATAGCGCGTGATAAAATCCTACCCTTTAATCAGGCAGAGCGTGCTGTAGGTGTAAAAATCGCAGAGCATATCACTCAAATCTACAACGAGAGCGATCTCATAGAGGGTAAAAGCAATTGTTTTACAAGGCTATGCTGTGCAGTGCATGAGTTTTTTGTCCAATTTTCCATTGGTTATAATGGGAATAGTCGAACGAATACATCTTTGACTCGTTCAATATGGCATGATGATTTTGATGGTGGATTCAATCAAAGGTTTTTATCTGCAAAAACCCCCTGCTCTTTGTTAAGAGTGTGACTTTCGGAGCAGCCCCCTACTTTGGGGCCGCTCTCGACTTTGGATTTTAAAGAAAGACAGGATAAACAGGATCGCCTTCAGCGGCAAGATGTGCAGGATTAATCATTTCCATCCTGCACATCTTGCCGCTGAAGGCGATCCTGCCTATCCTGTCCTTTTCTTTGAAAAAAATTAGGGAATCATGAGTTCAAACGATTTCAAAAAGCGCTGAAACGTCGGCTCTTCAAAGTTCTGCTTCCCACCTTCCATCGCCACCATGAAGAGCTTATTGCCCACCATGAATGCCTCTCCCCGGAAATAGTTTTTACCGCTCTGCACCATAAAGGTTAGCGCCGGAAAGCCCTGCACATCGATCAACTCAGCAAAAATCAGCTGATTGTCCGGATGCTGGCCTATAATTCCTTTCAATAAACCTTCTAGTCCAATCACTTCATGTCCACTAGGTAGCTGCATCGGATATTGCGCAATCAGCAGCATACAAACGCCCTTATTCTGGTAAGGCGCCAGATAAATATCATAGGTCAATTGCTTTCCGCTCTCATCGACCTTAAAGCTCTGCTGAAACATTTGTGGTAGTGCCGGGAACGAAATTTTACAGTCGCCACTGCGAGCATAAACCTCTTTCCAGGCGCCTCTCATCGGAACTTCTGCATGAGCTTGCGTGCGGAAGAAGAGATGCACAGCAATCAGTGCGGCCATCGACAACCAAAATCCTAACCTTTTTGTTGATACTCGCGACATGTTTGCATCTCCTTATCTAATAAATTGAGCGAACCATTGTGTATTATTCCAATCGGGAGCAGCGACAGCAGTATGCGTACATCCCCCGGCTAACATACTCAGCAAAATCCAGAGAATCGCAACTGCCACTCCCAAAAAGATTGCTGCTACGATGACGTTTCCAATAGAGCGAAGAACAGAATATCCCTGCACCTCAGCCAGCGCTTGTAAATAAAGTACAACCGACCAGACAGCAAAGATCAGCTTCCCTATCAGAACTAGAAACAATATGGTAACGGCAGGACCCGATAGCGCCACCTGCTGCTGCGGTCCAAAAAACAGCATCTTTCCGTAAAAGCCAACAAGAGCAAGCCATAAAATAACGTTACCCATTAGAGGCACACAGGACCATGCGTAGGCAGCCCTAGCTTCTAGAAATGTCGCTTTCCCCTTAAACATCCTTCCCGTAAAGGTAACCACCCAGCTCCAGAGGGAGAAGAAAACATATCCCCAGAATGTAGCCAGAACCACTGCAATAAAGAACATCGGTAAAAGGCCTATAACCGTGGCGATAGGCACTGACTGAAACGCATTGAGAAGTGATGTGAAACCGTAAATAAATGCTAGGATCCAAAGGCACTTTTTCGGATTTTGTTCTACGATACTTCGAATTGTGGCTCGCGGACTCACCCACATCGAAAACCACGGATTATTCTCGCCCATTGACTCCCCCAGTCAGCTCTAAAAGCTCACAGGTGCCCCTAACTGCTACATCTCAAGGACAACTACCTGTCGTCCCTTTTCAAGAGCTTTTAATTAAAAGCTCTTGAAAAGGGACGACAGGTA
>JAJFMM010000082.1 GCA_021772165.1 Chlamydiota bacterium
GAGGCTCTTCCCGATGTGGATCGAATCGCACAGCTCTTCTCACTCGATTCCTCAAAATTACCACTTGTTGAAACAATTTCTTACACAAGCCGCGTTCCTTGGCTCAAAGGGCGTCCAGCCTGGATCGCCGATTACGCATCGTACTTTTCAACGTCTCGCCACTTCATTGCGCGCAGCCTGAATCGTAAGCCCGACTATTTCACACAGAAAGTCTCTCCCGGCGATCGATTCAACGTCTTTAAAAAAGACAAAGATCTGCAGTTTCATCTGATGGTCGACCTATCGCGCTGCAAAATGTGGTTCTACGCTTTCGACGCTGAAGCGAACGAGCGCATTCTTTTGAAGACCTATCCCGTAGGCATTGGCCGCCTGGATGGAAAAACATCCTCCGGTTTCCTCACTCCGACAGGCAAGTACCTGCTCGGCAACAAAATTGCAATTTATAAGCCTGCTACAATGGGCTTCTTCCAAGATCGTAAAGTCGAGATGATTCGTGTCTTTGGAACGCGCTGGATTCCTTTTGACCAAGAGGTAGAGAGCTGTTCTGAGAACGCAAGAGGCTTTGGTATTCACGGAGCTCCATGGACGCTCGATGCGACCACAGGACAGTTTACCGAAGATCGCAGCGCAATCGGTCAATATAGCAGCGATGGCTGCATCCGTCTTGCTTCAGAAGATATGGAAGAGCTCTTTTCGATCATCATCACTAAGCCGACTACCGTCGAACTCGTCAAAGATTACCATGATGCGAAGCTGCCGGGCGTGGAGAAAAATCTATGACGGCAGCAACAGCACTTCCTCATGAAAAACAGATCATCGAGTTAGAGCAGACGATCTCAAAACTAAAAGAGCAAAACGGCGACAACTCCCTCTTTAGCCATGAGGAACTACTCAAGTTGGAGCGCAAGCTCGAGACCCTGAGAAAAAACGTCTATTCAGAGCTAAAAGCTTGGGATCGCGTTTTGATCTCTCGTCATCCTCAGCGTCCTCACTCCATGGACTACATCAAGAACATCACTGATGAATTCATCGAGCTATCGGGAGATCGCACTTTCCAAGATGACGCTGCGATCATCGCAGGTCTAGCGAGAATCGGAGATCAAAAATTCGTCATCATCGGCCAAGAAAAGGGCCACGATACAGAAACTCGCCTAGAGCGCAATTTTGGCATGCCTCACCCTGAGGGCTACCGCAAAGCGCTTCGCTGTATGCACCTAGCCGCTAAATTCCACCTTCCAGTCGTCACTCTGCTCGATACTCCGGGCGCTTATCCCGGACTCACAGCCGAAGAGAGGGGACAGGGCTGGGCAATTGCTAAAAACCTGTGGGAAATGGCCCGCCTGGAAACAGCGATTATCGTTGTTCTCATCGGCGAGGGCTGTTCCGGAGGCGCGCTTGGTATTGGCGTGGGCGATAGAATCGGAATGTTGCAGCACTCCTACTACTCCGTCATCTCTCCGGAAGGTTGCGCATCGATTCTCTGGAAAGATCCAACTAAAAATGCAACCGCGGCCTCAGCTCTAAAAATGCACGCAGAAGATTTAAAAGAACTTGGCATTATCGACGAGATTCTTCCAGAGGCACAAGGCGGCGCGCACCACGATCCAGCAGCTGCTTACGCAGCCGTAAAATCCTTCATTTGCACGGAATGGGACTCCCTCAGAGACACCCCAATTGATCTTCTTCTAGAAAATCGCTATCAAAAATTCCGCAAAATGGGCAAATTTGATTCCCGATAAGGTAGACAGTGTTGTAGCTATCTGCAAAATTCCATCGGTTGATTCAAAGTATGCGACTTCTTTTACAAGCAGCTCTTCGGAATAAACGCCACTTAACACTGGCTATGTTGACTCTGGGGACACTTCTCTTTGCTACCATCGCTAACCAGTGCGAAGCGTTTTCTCTCGGCATCATCACAAATACCGGCGCCGATTTCTTTTCTCTTTTCGGTCCTGAAGATAAGGGGCAGGTAAAAAAGATCCGCGCATCTGATGTCGCCGAAAAATGGGAGCTGATCGATCGCAACAACAATGGCGTCATTACGAAGCAGGATGCCGCGGCGTACATGGTACGGAAAAAGGGAGCCAATCCCTTGAGCTGGGTCATGCATCGCATGGCAGGACGCTTTGATCTCGAAGAGAATTTTGCAATGGTCATTGGAATCCTCGTTCTGGTGGCGCTCTTCAAGGCTATAACTCTTTTTTCTTCTCGCTATGCAACGCAGCTGCTCTCCATACGAGTCACTAGAGACCTCAGACAGCAGTTCTTTGAGCATATCCAGTCCCTGCCTATGAGTTTCTATCAGGGACACAACCTAGGCTCTCTGAGCGCGCGTGCTGTCGGTGATGCAGGACAGATCTCATCTTCTCTGAACTCCTGTTTGACGAATTATTTTCAGACGCCCTTTACACTTATCTCGACGCTTGCCGCCTGTTTCTATCTCTCTTGGCAGCTCTCCATGGTGATCTTTTTAGGATTGCCGCTCATTGTTCTTCCTGTAATTTTCTTGACCAGGCGTGTAAAAAAAATCAGCCGCCAGATACAGAAGAATCAAGAGCGCTTCTCCTCGGTTCTCCTCGACTTCCTTGCAGGTATCCAGACCGTTAAGATCTTTGCGATGGAAGCGTTTTCTCTACGCAAATACAAAGAGCAAAACGACCAGATGGCTCTCCTGGAGAGCAAGAGCGCAAAATATAATCTCCTGACAAGACCTGTACTCCATCTGATTGCAACCAGTTGTTTGGCTGTTGTCGTTCTATTTGGCCTCTATACTCTACACATGACCGTCGGGCAGCTCATCATGTTCTGCGTGCTTCTGCATATGTTCTATGAGCCGGTTAAAAAATTTGCAGAAGAGAATGCGAATGTGCAAAAAGGCGTCGTTGCAGCAGAGAGAATGTTCGAGGTTCTGAACATCAAACCGCAGATTCAAGATTGCGAAGGAGCCATTGAGCTCAAAGAGTTTTCCAACTCCATCGAATTTGATCACGTCTGGTTCAAATATGGTGACGATTGGGTCATTCGCGATCTTAGCTTTACTGTTCGAAAAGGGGAGGTTGTCGCTCTGGTCGGTGTGACAGGCGCAGGCAAATCGACAATCGTACAGCTCCTACCTCGCCTCTACGACGTCCAGCAAGGAGAGATCAGGATCGATGGTATTCCTGTTCAAGCCTACACCCAAAAGTCGCTGCGAGAGCGAATCTCCTTCGTTCCTCAGCGTCCCTTTTTATTTTACGACACCGTGGCGGAAAACATCGCTTTCGGAAGCTCTTTTACTAGAGAACAGATCGAAGAAGCTGCCCAAAAAGCTTACGCCGACGAATTTATCGTGGATCTTCCGAATGGCTACGATACGCTCTTAGCTGAGATGGGTAAAAGCTTGTCCGGAGGCCAGCAGCAGCGCTTAGCCATCGCTCGAGCTCTTGTGAAAAAAGCGCCTATCCTCGTTATGGATGAGGCAACCTCATCTTTAGATGCGCTCAGCGAAAATCGCATCAAGCTTGCCATCCGCAAGCTGCAGGGAGAGGCCACGCAGATTCTGATCGCGCATCGCCTTTCAACCATCGAACATGTCGATCGGATCATCTTCCTGGAAAAAGGCAGGAAGATTGCTGAGGGCACAAAAGAGGAGCTTTTGGCTACCTGCTTGCCCTTCCGCTATTTGTGGGAAGCATATAAAAATATGCCTCACCAAGATCCTGCTACGATCTAATCTCAAAAACAGCAAGTATCCAGCGTCTCCCGAGCTCTCATTTTCGCGTAATTGTAAAAATCTATTGACATCTCCCCTTCGAATACTTTATCAGCCTTGCCCTTGTAACGATGAGGAATTCGATGTCAAAAGAGCCCCTTAGCTTATTTCACGAGCACCTTCTGCTATTTTTGCAAGATGACCTTCATCAGAAAAAAAGCACGGAAGGTTGGGATGAAGCAACAGATCCCGAGATTCGCACTTATCGCGATATCTTAAGCAGAGCCATGCGCAATGCAGCGCCGATGCCTCTGCAAGAGATCATCGAGCGCCATAAGCATATTTTCGAAAAGAGGGGCCCTGTTCATCTTGAACTGAAAATCCTGGAAGCCTTTCCGGAGCAAGAGATCAAACGCCTCGAATTGCCACCTCTAAGGCTGCTACGAGGCTTACCGCGCCTTTATCTCAATAAGAGCTCGCCTTCGCTCTTTTCGAGGATCAGGCCCGATGTAGCGCATCTTCCGTCTCTAAAGAGAGTCGCATTGGCTAAATCTCTTTATTCACTCTACGGATCTACGCCTCTTCCCAGAGATGCAAAAGTAGTCCTGGTGACCGGCCCTCAAAACAGCGACAGCGATCTTCTTTTTGTTCAAGAAGCCCTCTCGAGCCTGAAGAGCTCTTTTCCTTTTCTCGATCTTCAGTCCATCGTTTTTGATGGTAGTGAAAAGCAGCTTCAAGATCTCCGCGGTGCAGATCTGATTTTGCAGATCTCTATGTTTGAGGAGATCGCTAAGCAGATAGAAGCTATCGACGATCCGCGGCCTTTGCCGAAATTTGAAATCCTAAGACGCCACGCTGCTAATGGACACTCTGCTAACTCTGCAGTTCACAGCACAGGACTCCATTTCTTAGAGAAGGGGATCTTTCTTAGACAGACGACGGGTGCTGTTGTCTCCGAACTAGAAAATGAGTCGATGTTGCAATGGCTGTTTGGTCAGCATTGTCCAGGACCTCAAGAGATGGACGAGTATCGTAGGAAAAATCGCTTTTTTCTCTCTCGCTGTGAGAGCTTGAGTGGGATCTTCGTTTATCTACACGCTCTTTGTAAATCACTGGAATGGGATGCGAAAGAGATCGATCTCTGCGTTCCTAATGCAGAGCCTTTCATCGACTATTTTCAAAGCCGCCTAGATCAAAACCAGGAGCTTCTAGAAGAAAGCTCGAAGATTGCCCGCATCATTTTGTGTGTCGGATCGCATACAGCTACTTGGGAGCTGCAGGCCGAAGGAAAGACGCTGCGCATTTTAAGTCCTGATGCTTTGAGCTCAGCTGACCTCCAGCGCCTCTTGTCCTTCAGCGAAGATTTCACGGGCGTCTCTGATGAAGATAGCTTCTCTGAGGCTGTATCGGCCAATAAAGGCTTTTTCTTCGACCCGTCGACTGAGAGCCGCTATCTACTCAAAGATCTAATTGCACTCGCTGAGAACAGGATCTCGCCTCACAGGTCAACTCTGGGGGTTCTGCGCCTGTTTATGAAGGTGTTTGAACATCATCTTCCAACCTCATCAGAAGAAGGGGAGTGGGTCGATGAGATGAGTATTCAGTGTGAAGAGAAAATGCCTCTAAGAGAGATCGCTGAGAAAATCGGACTCTATCTTCAAGATCCTGATGCCTTAGCCGGTTTTAAAAGACTCAATCGCTTCATCGCGAAGGAAAACAGCTGCAATGACTTTTTCCGGCAGATTGTACAGCGCGCTGTCTGTCATAGACGGCGACCGCAGAT
>JAJFMM010000083.1 GCA_021772165.1 Chlamydiota bacterium
TTTTAGCTAAGCATCTAAACCACATCTCTCTATGTTGGTTGTTTTTCCTCAATTTCTTTAAAGAGTATGGCGAGGTCTGGGCCTGATGCGGCGAAGCTCGCATAGTTGCTCATGAACCACTGCTGAAGATCTGGAAGATACCCCCCACTAGTGATGAGAGCTCTGGTCTTTAGCAACATAGCTGCTTCCAATAGTTTACCGCCTGAAGACGCTGCGGTCCAACCTTCTAAGTTCGACACAACTTGAGGCAACCTGGGGCTTGCTAGCTGAGCTTCTTTATAGACAAAGTCCATATCCGTATTCGTCAACCCTTTGTAGGTCGTGAACGCAGTTGGATATTGAAGCTTCAACCAGCTCTGAAGCTGTGCTACTGTGCCTCCAGTTCCAAGCTTTGTAATTTCAGCTTTGATAGCGTCTGTAAACGCTTTTTCAGCCGGAGTCTTAGCCCATCCATCCAGATCCGTTGCGAACTTTGCAAGATCTCCTGACGGTGTTGGTGGCGGTAGCTCAACTTCTTTAATGAGTATGGCGAGGTCTGACGCTGACGCTACGAAGCTCGCATAGTTGCTCGAGAACCAAGCCTGAAGATCTGGAAGATATCCCCCACTAGTGACGAGAGCCTCGGCTTTTGCCAACATAGCGGCTTCTAATTTCTTACCACCATCAGATGTCGCAGTCCAGCCCTCTAAGTTCGATACAATTTGAGGCATCCTAGGACTTGGTAGTTGAGCTTCTTTATAGACAAAGTCCATATCCGTATTCGTCAACCCTTTGTAAGTCGTGAACGCAGTTGGATATTGAAGCTTCAACCAGCTCTGAAGCTCTGCTACTGTGCCTCCAGCTCCAAGCTTTGTAATTTCACCTTTGATAGCGGTTGTGAATGCTAGTTCTGCCGGAGTCTTAGCCCAGCCATCCAGATCCGTTGCGATCTTTGCAAGATCTCCTGAGGGTGCCGGTGCCGGTAGCTCAACTTCTTTAAAGAGTATGGCGAGGTCTGAATCTGATGCTCCGAAACTCGCATAGTTGCTCGAGAGCCAAGACTGAAGATCTGGAAGATACCCCCCACTAGCGACGAGAGCTTTGGCTTTTTCCAGCATAGCTGCTTCTAATTTCTTACCACCCTCAGATGTCGCAGTCCAGCCCTCTAAGTTCGATACAATTTGAGGCATTCTAGGACTTGCTAGCTGAGCTTCTTTATAGACAAAGTCCATATCCGTATTCGTCAACCCTTTGTATTTCGTGAACGCAGTTGGATATTGAAGCTTCAACCAGCTCTGAAAATCCGCTAGCGTGCCTGTAGGTCCTAGAGAAGTAATTTTACTTTCAAGATCCTTGATGAAATCCTTTTCAGGTTGTGTAGCCCCAGAACGAGCACTCCATTGCTGCAGATCCGTTGCGATCTTTGCAAGAGGATTTGTCGGTGGAGCCGGAGGATTCGACATAGTGAGGTCTGTATAAATTTTCTGCACATCAGCCTGAGTCAACCCAGGTGCAAACTTTGTATAGATTCCCTGTCCCAAGGCAGTGATGCTGGCTTGAACTTGCGCCAACGTACTTCCTGCTGGAATAGAAAATCCGTTCGCAAATGCTTTTTCTCCATCAGTTCCGCTCGCTTTCCACGTGGCAAGATCATTTTCAAACGTCTGAAGAGGCGTTGTCGGTGGGTTTGGCACTGTAGCGTGAATGTACAAAGCGCTGTAAAGAGCTGTTACGTCAGCTTTAGTCAGAGGAGGAGGACCTGCATACGTTGTATAAATACCCGCTCCCAAGTCACTGATTTTTTTTTGCATAGCCAGTATATTCGTCATACTGGATAAGTCGCTGGCTACCGCCTCCTCTGCAACTGTACCGCTTGACCACGTTTTCATCAGAGCATCTAACGGATCATTCAAATCCGGAGGAAGAGTGGTTATACCTAGATCTGCGTAAAGCAGCTGCACATCCTCACTATTGATAAATTGAGGGTTAGCCGGGGACTGATCATAGATACTCGCTCCCATACCCGTAATAGCCGTTTGGACTTGAGCCAGAGTCTTCCAACTTGGATCTGTTCCAATTTTAGCAAGTAAAGTGGTGGCCAATTGTTTCTGCGCAGCTGTACCGCTGGTTTTCCACGCATTCAGCTGATCTTCAATGGTTTTAAGAATTGGCGCTGGTGCAGCTGGAGCCTTCGGCGTTGTTATGCCCAGAGCGTCATAAATCTTCTGCACATCGGGCTGGCTCATATTCGGATAGTTGGGCTGTGTATAGATATTCGCACCTAAGGCCAAAATAGCCGCTTTGACTTGAGCAAATGTTTTCCAACCTGGATCTGTGCTAATCAGATGAAGGATCTGCTGAGCTGCCTGCGACTCTTCAGGAGTAGCACTTGCTGTAGTTTCCCAGCCCTTGAGCACATTTTCTAGCGCCGTAAGATCTCCTGGAGTAGGAGGCTGTGGGACCGCCGTCGTTATGCCCATCTCTGTATAAATGGCCGTCATATCTGCAAGAGTCAGCCCTGCATACTTAGCATTCGTGTAGGGATCAGCTCCCTGATCCGTCATCCATTTTTGCAACTGAGCGACCGTACCACTAGATCCGAGAGTATTAATCTCCGCTACGATGTCGGCTGCCAACGCTTTGGCTCCTGCATCACCACCGGCCGGCGGCCAGCTTGAGAAATAGGTCTTCATGTCAGCAAGCGTCGGTGTAGGAGGAGGCGGTGCCGGTTCAGTCTTTTGCAGCTCTGTATAAATTTCCTTTATATCCGCATCTGTTATTGTAGGGTACTTCGTCTTGAGATCTCCCAACTCTGCTATCCAGACTTGCAATTGAGTGACATTATCATCAGCTCCTAGAGTCCCGATCTCCTTCAGGATATCGGCTGCAAACGCTTTCGCTCCTGCATCAGCGCCCCAACTCGTGAAATAACTTTTAATATCACTAAGCGAGGGTGTCGGAGCAGCTGGAGCTGCCGTCGTGACGCCCAATGCTATATACATGGCTCGCATATCTGGAAAAGTCAGTCCGGCATAGCTCGAGTAGGGCTTATCTGCCAGTCCCGTCATCCAGGTTTGCAATTGAGCCATCGTAGCGCCTGCTCCGAGACTCGTAATGTACTTCTCTATATCCGCTGCAAATGCCATTGTCCCTGCATTTACTGTCTTCCAAGCATCCAAAAATTTCTGAACATCAGAAATTGTAGTCGCCGGTGGTACAGGAACTGATCCAGGGAATGGAGTGTAAGCAAGTCCGCCACCTCCACCAGGCGTCCACCAAGTATAATCCATGTTAGAAACAGGAATGGGATTCTTTGGAGTCGGTACAGGACCCTCTGTTACATTCATATTCTTTAGAATGATTTTAGCATTCCCTCCCGGTGTCTGCTGCCCCCTTTGATTCCAGTTCGGGTTTTCCAAGCCAAATTCCACACGCATCGGACTGAAAGGACCCTTACCTAGATCCTGAGTAGCCAAGACATAAGTCTTATTTGTCGTTTGATCGTAAAGTGTTCGGATGAGAATCAAATTACCGGTCTTGGGATCCCTGTCTCCCGTCATCGAAATTTTAAAAACGTCCTTAGATTTCCAGAGGTCCGGCATCTTAACGAATTCTCCAGTGCCCCCTTTATCATCTGGCAGACCTACCTCGTTGTGGCCAAATGCTTCAAAACCAATGTAGGAACCGGGACGCATATAGACCATCCCATCGGCTGCAGGCGACGGATGGCCATCGACACTATCAGAGCCCATTTCACAGTCGAATTCAGTAATAGGATCGCTTCCGCTGGCATGCGTTTGCGGAGAATCTGGACCTTTTTGAGACTCGCCATAAGTCCAGAAAGCAATCGTGGGATTATAGGCCGGATAGGGGGGGTTAGAGATGCCTAAAGATTTATACAGGCTCTTTACGTCATCCAATTGTATCCCGGAATACTTCGTGTAAATACCTGCAAGATCTGCGCTTGTAGCCAGAGCCTTGATTGCAGCTATCACATCGCCCACAGATTTGCCACTCATATCTTTCTGAAGTTGGGCTACGAATAGCGGATGGCAACTGGGAGCTAGATCCTTAGCCCATGAGGCTAAGAGAGCATTGAAAGCAGTCAAATCAGTAGCCGGGGGACTATTGTCAATCGTCACGTTGCCTGCAGGAGTACAGCCATCCGTCTGAAAAGTGGCCGAGTAGGAGAAAGGCACTCTCGTTGGATCAACCGTTTGCGTTGATATTACGCCCCCATCGTCAAAGACGCTGCCCCACTCTTTAGCCTTTGGATCCCATTTACCCATCGTCGTTAGATTGCTGGATATCTCGAGACCATCTTTTGTTTGCTTCACATCTTTTGGATCAGTCGCGAACATCTGATTGCCTGTAAGAGCAATCGCCCAGTTCGAACTTATAGGACTCTTTGTAAAGTCATCGGTTGTACCGGGCCAGGATCGATCCGTATTATAGGGATTGATCGAATTGATCTTAGAATACACATCAGAGGCGCCTGCTCCCGTTGGAACAAGAGTCGTATTGAATGCAGTCGCCGTACTGTCGCCTTTGTTCATAATCTGGATAGCGGGCTGGCTCATGGTCCCGTCTGCAGGAAAGTCACTAGACGGAATACTCATTGTGAGATGATGCATCCCTGGCTTTAGACCAGTAAAGGTTTGATCTGTAACAGCTCCCTTGATGTTCGCTACAAGTCCTTTCGCACTAAATACCAGCTGGATATTGCCGGTGCCTCCCGGAGGAACATAGACATCAACAGATACTTGATAGTCAGCGGCCGGAATCTGCACCCATCCATTTGCAGTCGGGCCTCCTCCTGGTGCGATCTGAATTCCATGAGCGCCATTCGGTCCATTGACAATCTTGTCATTCTTATCCGCGACGGGATCTAGATACCAGTAGGGATGCCCAGAGTTTTTTAATGGAGCCTGATCTTCGTTTTTCTTAATCGATATATCGCCATCAAAGAGATTGTCTCCGGGCTGGAGCTTGTGATTGACTTGCGGATACCAGCCGGCGTCCGGATCACCGGAGAGAGAGATGGGAGGGCAAGCGAGCTGAGAGTAGGCCATCGCCTCCGCAGCACCCTCAGGAGTAGATGGATCAATGGCCGGAGCACCACTCGAGACGGGACCAAAAGTGTATTCACCCGACGTGGGATCTTTGGTAGCGGAGAGGTGAGAGAGATCTCTTACTTTCATATTCTGAAAGAGAGTTTGCCCTGCTGTTCCTGCATACCCGAGCTTTATACTAGGTCCGGTTGCCTTCACCCAATAATAGCGGCGGTGCGGCCCTGCTTCATCAATCTCATCAGAGCTTATAGCAAAGGGGTTGCCGGCGACATCGACAGCACCTTCTATGCTAAAAGCACCACCATGGCCTTTGCCCGGCTCGGCAGAAGCCCCCGTCACATCCCCGGAAACAAGATACCAGTTACCTGCTACGGTCGGGACCGTCTCAGAAGAGCCTACAGCGGGATTGGGATTCTTAAGAAGCTCCTCTGCAGGAGTCAAGGCCGGGATGGGAGGTAATACCACCTGTGTTATAGGAATACCGAGCTGTTTTTGAGCCAGCGGTAGAAGCTGTGTGAGGTGTTCAGCATACTCTGTTGCATGATTCTGATCGTAGCCATTCGCAATATTTGCTATAGGACGTCCTGTAGCCCCTGCGATCACATCATGTAGATTTTTAATCAGAGAGGAATAAATCTGGTCATGATCTGTCTTAAGATCTGCCCAAGTGTAAGTTGTCGGGTCGCTTGTATACTTGGCAAGATCCGCCTGATAGTCACTGGCGGATTTCTTGAGCAGAGGACTTGTAACATTATCGAGCGCAAGTGCCGAAGCTTCCTGATCATCCGACATCATCGAACCAGAACCTGTTACAGTAGGAGCCGGCGGCGCATCAGCCGCCTTTGGAAGAGCAGGTATCTTCCCCTCGACATCAGATGAAAAGATTTGATTGGTAATTAGATCAGGCAGTCCCGCGATTTGCTCAGGTGTAAAGTTAGACTTGAGATAGGCTGCAACGTCAGCAGCTGCAAGCGCCGGTTTTAGTGTATTCGTTTCATACGCAGTTTTTGCAGCTGGCAGCGCAGATTCACATGTAGCGCGAAGTTCCTGAAGCGCCTGAAACTTTTCGGTCAGTTGAGAGTATACCTGAGCTGCATTCGGAGCGTCTGGGTTATAGGTCTGAAGCAATGCATTATAGTCGCTGAGGTCTTGTGTAAATGCCGCTATATGGGATGAAATATTCTTATTGTAATAATCCGTTTCTGCTGCAGTCATATCGCTTTGCAGCTTAGGAAATTGCTTAAACAGATCCCCCACCAGCTTTTTTGCAAAGGCTGAATCTGTTCCCAGTTGAAAATCAGAAAACGTTACAGATGGACTCCCTTTATAATAATAGAATCCAATGTTATCAGTATCGGCCGGCACGTAATCCGCGGGCACTTTAAAACTGATCTGAGCTTTTCCGCCTGCACCAAGAGTCTCTACAACCGGGACCGCAACTCCACCGAGATTAACACTGACTAGATTCTTCGGATCCAGGCCTTTAGGATCACCCGTATAGTTGAATTCAAAACTGTATGACGTCCCCGCGACCAGAGTGTCAGCTAATTGATTGAGAAGGAAAGAGGGTTTAGCATTCGTATCAGATTTTGTAATATCCAGACCTTGGCCTGGCACCGTGGTATTGATCTTGGTATTGCTCGGATCTATTGCCCACTGAGCAGCTGGCAGGGGTGTGACTTGATCGTCTGGCATAGGAGGCTTAGGAGCCGTCGCCTGACCTTCTTGAGACTTGAGTAGATCCTGCAATGCTGAGGCTTCATCACCTCTGCCACCTTTTTCAAACTGTTGCCTACTTTGCGGATCCAAAAAGCTCGCTAAGAACTGGTTGCCAATTAAATGAGCTTTTGTCGCGAGAGTGAACTCTGCATTCGACTCTGCAGCAGATTCGTGAGATTTACCTGCTGCGCCTCTAGCACCTGGCGGTTGCTGAGCTGCTGCTTGCTGAGCCGCAGCTTCTCTATCTGCCTCTTCCACAGCTTGTTCATCTGCTGAAGGAGTAGCATCTTTTTTTGCTTTAGAAGCTCCTTTTTCACTATCCATCAACGTAGTCGTGATGGGAACAGGAGGTTCTTTGGGGCGCTTCGGCAACATTTGCAGTAGAAGCATCTGCAACTGTTGAGCAATGTCTTGTGTGAGTTGCTCTACAGTAGAACCTTTGCTTTGCACATGCGCATTGACTTGAGGATCTTGCTCTAGTTTCTGACCAAAAGCATCACCTTTGGCTTTAACCTCACTGATCAGTTTACTTTCCAGGGCGTTAATATTCTTTAAGGCGCTCTGCAATTTGGTGTAGGTGGTACTAGCAGAGGGACTTTTAGGGTCATAGCCTTTTGCCATCGCTTTGTAGTCATCTACTGCCTTGCCAATTTTTTGGATATCCTGCTGTGTGATTGTACTATCAGCCCCTTCCTTTAGGTCGGGAAACTCCTTAAAGAGATCATTGATCAGATCTGTCGTATCTACGGGCGCGGACTCACCCATCTTGAAATCAGACATGCTCACTGAAGCAGGCGCGTTCTGCCCCAGAGAAATATTGATTGAATCACTAGACTGCGGAGTATAACCAGCAGGCACTTGGAACTTAAGCGTCACGGTGCCATCCGTTCCTAGTATTTTCGTTACGGGGACTGGTTTTCCACCCAACTGGATATCAGGCTCAATGCCGGAAGGATGGTCGCATGAAAATTGAAATGAATAGGTTTTTCCAGATTCTAGATGTTCCAGATCAGATGGGTGATAGGAAACTTGTGGTTGCTTAGCATTGAGTGTGTGTGCCCCATCTTGACTTTGAGCACTATCTGACCACTGACTACCAGAATCGGAAATCGGATTTAAATTGTCCACGCGCGAACCCCTTTTTTTCTCAAAATAAGAATTCAGTAATAAAAAACAAACAATTTAAATCAAATAAGCGTGTAGAACTTGGGTACATGAAAAAACCCAGGCTGTAAAAACCTCACGCACGTCCATTTTAAACAGCAAAAGATCCCCGCTTGGAGATCTTTATAAACTAACCTCTCTATGACGGTGGTTTTTCCTCAACTTCTTTAAAGAGTATGGCGAGGTCTGGGCCTGATGCGGCGAAGCTCGCATAGTTGCTCATGAACCAAGCCTGAAGATCTGGAAGGTAACCTCCGCTAGTAACGAGAGCTTTGGCTTTTTCCAGCATAGCTGCTTCTAATTTCTTACCACCATCAGATATCGCAGTCCACCCCTCTAAGTTCGACACAATTTGAGGCATCCTAGGACTTGGTAGTTGAGCTTCTTTATAGACAAAGTCCATATCCGTATTCGTCAACCCTTTGTAGGTCGTGAACGCAGTTGGATATTGAAGCTTCAACCAGCTCTGAAGCTGTGCTACTGTGCCTCCAGCTCCAAGCTTTGTAATTTCAGCTTTGATCGCGGCTGTAAAAGCCAGTTCAGCCGGAGTCTTAGCCCAGCCATCCAGATCCGTTGCGATCTTTGCAAGATCTCCTGAGGGTG